>NZ_JAPDBZ010000014.1:0-47400 GCF_027705505.1 Aeromonas sp. QDB56 | reverse complement strand
TTTGGAGACAGCCAGTTTACCAGCACCCTGTCTGTCAACTTCCACTTCCCCAAGATCCCGCGAAGAACCTTTTTTATTGCCGGGGCGGTGCGATCAAACGCGCCCCCTGAGGGATTGCAGCATTGGTTTGCACCATCGGGTTACATAAGGAGATCTCATGAAATGTATCGGTCTGCTGGGTGGCATGAGCTGGGAGTCCACCGTCAGCTATTACCAGGCCCTCAACCGGGGGGTACGCGAGCGGCTCGGCGGTCTGCACTCGGCGCGGGTGCTGCTGAGCAGCGTGGATTTTGCCGGGATAGAGCGGTTGCAGCACGCCGGTGACTGGCCCGCCACCGCCCGTCTGCTGGCGGCCGAGGCCAGGGCCATCCAGGCCGGTGGCGCCGATTTCCTGTTGATCGGGACCAACACCATGCACAAGGTGGCGCCGGAGATCGAGGCCGCCATCGACATTCCCCTGCTCCACATCGCCGATGCCACGGCCCATCGCCTCCAGGCCGACGGGGTGACCCGGGTGGGTTTGCTCGGCACCCGCTTCACCATGGAGCAGGATTTCTACAAGGGGCGGCTCCAGGAGCGCTTCGGGCTGGAGGTGCTGGTGCCTGATGACGTTGCACGGGAGCGGGTGCACCGCATCATCTATGACGAGCTCTGCCTCGGCGATATTCGCGAGTCGTCTCAGGCCGAGTATCTGGCCATCATCGCCGATCTGGCACAGGCCGGTGCCCAGGCGGTGATCCTGGGTTGCACCGAAATCGCCCTGCTGGTGGGGGCGTGCCAGGCCGCCGTGCCCCTCTATGACACCACCGCCATCCACGCCGAAGCCGCGGTGGCGCTGGCCCTTGCCTGATGTGGTGCGGGCGGGGTGAGGGGGCGCCCCTCTCACCCCGCCTGTTTTTTCCTCCTTTCATAACTGTGAGTCAGCCTTCATTTCAGCAGGGCTGAAGCCGTTTTTATTGTCAATCGGCTCACATTTCCTCTTTTTGTCTCTTGAGTCCGGGGCGTCAGACGCCTAGTTTTCGATCACTGAAACGATTCAGCTTTCACAAAAACAAGAGACACGAGGATAAATCCATGTTGAAGAAACTCTCCATTGCCGTGCTGCTCGCCCTGGGCGCCACCGCGGGTCACGCCGCCGAATTTCTGCTGACCGACTCCCAGCAAGGGCTGGATGTGGGCGACTGGAAGATCACCAGCGAGAAGCTCGGCATCAAGAGCCCGGTTCCCTTTACCATCGAGAAGAAACGTCTGCACGGCGGCCGCCAGGAAGGGGTGGATCTGCTCATCGTCGACAACGGCGTCATGAAGATCACCCTGGTGCCGACCCGCGGCATGGGGCTCAAGGAGGTCAAGGCGGCGGATCTGCGCCTCGGCTGGGATTCACCGGTCAAGGAGGTGGTCAACCCCGCCTTCATCGATCTCGAGAGCCGTGGCGGCCTCGGCTGGCTCGACGGCTTCAACGAGATGCTGGTGCGCTGCGGCTACGAGTGGACGGGTCATCCCGGAGTGGATGACGACGGCCGCCTCAAGAGCCTCCATGGCCGGGTGCAGAACATTCCCGCCTCAGTGGTCAGCGTGACCGTGGACGAAGAGCCGCCCTATGCCATCCACGTGCTGGGCCGGGTGGACGAGCGCACCTTCAAGATGAGCGAACTGGTCACCTGGACCCAGCTGAGCGTGGTGCCCGGTCAGGCGGAGTTTGCCCTGCAGGACAAGCTGACCAACCACGCGGATTACGAGAACGAGTACCAGATCATCTATCACGGCAACTTCGGGGCACCCATTCTGGAGGAGGGAGCCAGGGTGAGCACGCCGGTGAAGCAGATCTCCCCGTTCAATGACTACGCCAAGGCCGGACTCAAGGGTTGGCAAACCTATCTGGGGCCCACCAAGGGCTTCGACGAGATGGTGTTCAACCTGGTGCCCTACAGCGACGCCGACGGCAATACCCTGGCAGTGCTGAACAACCGGGCCGGCAACGCCGGAGTGGCGGTGGGCTACAACACCCGACAGCTGCCGGTGCTGACCCTGTGGAAGAACACCGACACCCGGGCCCAGGGCTATGTGACCGGCATCGAACCCGGTACCAGCTATGCCTACAGCACCAAGTACCAGCGCCCGCTCGGGCTGGTCCCCAAGATCCAGCCGGGGGAGACCAAGACCTTCGATCTGACCTATCGCCTGCTGCAAAATGCCGACGAGGTGAAGCAGGCCCTGGCCCAGGTGGAGAAGATCCAGGGCGGTCGGGCCACCGAGCTGCGCGAGCAACCCCTGGTCAAGCTGCCATAAGGGAGAGACGCCCAGCAAAAAGCCGCTCCATGAGCGCAATGCTGTTCAGATAAGCACATTTTTGACTAATTATTCATAAATGCGACTTGAGTTGGGGGAGCAAGGCTGTTTCCAGTCGATGTTCCTTCAGCCTTTATCCAGCGTGGCTTGCAATAGAAAGAGGGAGGCATCATGCCTCCCTCATTTTTTAGCCCTGATACTACGTGGACTGGAACTCAAATTCTCTTAAGTGAACAGCATTGCGCTCCATGAGCGGCTTTTTCATATCAGGCCCGTCGATCAGACGTGGCTGTACATGGCTTCTATCTCACGCTGGTACTTGGCCTCGATGATCTTGCGGCGCAGCTTCATGGTGGGGGTGATCTCCCCGAGCTCCATGGAGAAGGCGCTCGGCAGCAGGGTGAACTTCTTCACCTGCTCGAACTTGGCCAGCTCCTTCTGTAGATCCTGGATGCGGGCCTCGAAGAACTCCATCACCCTGGAGTGGCGCAGCAGCTCGGTCTTGCACTGGTATTGCAGGTTGATGGAGCGGGCGTACTCCTCCAGGGACTCGAAGCAGGGCACGATCAGCGCCGACACGAAGTGGCGGGCATCGGCGACGATGGCGATCTGCTCGATGAAACGATCCTTGCCCAGGGTCCCTTCCACCAGTTGCGGCGCCACGTACTTGCCGTTGGAGGTCTTCATCAGCTCCTTGAGGCGCTCGGTGAAGTAGATGTTGCCCTCGTCATCCAGCTCGCCTGCATCGCCGGTGCGCAGGAAGCCATCCTCGGTCATCACCTCGGCGGTGGCCTGCGGCTTGTTGTAGTAGCCGCGCATCACGGTGGGGGCGCGCACCAGCAGTTCGTTGTTCTCGCCGAGTTTCACCTCGATGCCGCTGAGCGCCGTGCCGATTGAGCCCAGCCTGAACCGGGTGTCTTCATAGCAGCAGACGGTGGCGGTGGTCTCGGTCATGCCGTAGCCGTACTTGAGGTTGAGCCCCATGGCCTGGAAGAAGAGGTTCACCTCGTCCGCGAGGCGAGCGCCCGCCACCGGCAGGAAGCGGGTACGGCCGCCGAACCGGGCGCGCAGCTTGCGAAACACCAGGCGCTCGGCAAGCCAGAGCTGGCCGTAGAGCAGGGGAGAAGCGGATTTGCCCGCCTGGCGGGCGGCGACCATCTGCCTGCCGACCCGGGTGGCCCAGCCGAACAGGGCGCGGCGCAGGTGCGGGGCCTGGGCGACCTTCGCCTGGATCATGGCGTAGGCCTTCTCGTAGAGGCGGGGCACGGCGCACATCACGGTGGGCTTCACCTCGCCGATGACATCCATCACCTTCTGCGGGTCGCGAATGTAGACGTTCTCGGCGCCGCAGTAGAGCACGTAGTAGCTCCAGGCGCGCTCGAACACGTGGCTCAGCGGCAGCATGCAGAGGGACACGTCCTGTTCATTCAGGTCGAGGCGGCGGTCATGCATCTCGAAGCAGGCGGCCATGTTGGCGAAGTCGAGCATGACCCCCTTGGGTTCGCCCGTGGTGCCCGAGGTGTAGATCAGGGTCAGCAGGTCGTCCATGCGGTAGTGGCACTCGCGCTCCCGCAGCTCCAGCTCGCTGGGTGGGTGGTTGCCAGAGACGAGGAAGGTCTGGAAGTGGCTGGCAGCGGCGCAGCCGCGCAGGTCGACGGTGCCGTCCAGGGCGACGATATGGCGGATCTCGCCGCTGTCGATGAGCTGCAGCGCCTGATCGAACTGGGGCTGTTCCCCCACGAACAGCATCCTGATGCCGGCATCCTTGACGATGTAGCGCAGCTGATCGAGGGTGCTGGTGGGGTAGATGGGCACGCTGACGCCGCGGGCGGCCAGGATGCCGAGATCGGCCTGGGTCCACTCCGGCATGTTGCGGGCGTAGATGCCGACCATCTCGCCGGACTGGTGGCCGGCGCGGATCAGCCCCTGGGCGCAATAATCCATGGCCTGACCCAGGGTGCGCCAGCCGATGGCGCGCCACTGGCCATCCTGCTGGACGCGCAGGGCGGCCTTGTTGCCAAGGCGGGCAATACGCTCACGTATCACTCTAACCAGATGAAACTGCGACATCTCACTCATCCTCAAGTAACAGTTGTGCGCCCGCAGGGGCACTGAAAACGGGGCTGGAGTTTAAACTCTAAGATTACGGCTTACAAGTGTTCGCCATTTGTCCTGGATCACAAAGTCGTCAACTTGGGGAGAGTCAGGCATGATAAGCGCAAGGGTCGGATTCATTCAGGGAGTAGAGCCATGAATATCGGGATCAAGAGTCTGTTGACCGGCGCCTTGCTGCTGCTGGCGGGGGCCGGTGCCCTCTGGTTTGCGTTGGGCGGAACTGCGGGGCAGGAGAATCCCTGGCTGAGCGGCGCCGAGGGGTACGAGCAGGCGCAGCGGCTGGCACTGAAGGAGGGATATCCCCTGCTCTATGTGATCGAGCGCGCCAAGTGCCGGCGCTGCAAGGCGCTCGACAACAGGATGTGGCGTGCCCCCGAGATGCAGTCCGCCCTGGCGGGGCTGGCCAAGGTGCGGCTCAACCCGGATGCGGGGGATGGCAGCGAGCATATTCTGCGCCGCTTCCCCAGGGTGGAGACGGCCCCAGGCATCTATGTCCAGCGACCGGGGGAACCCCTGCGCCCCATCAGGGTCGTGCCGGATACCGAGGAGATCTGGATGCCCGGGGTCACCTATGGCCGCGGCTTCTTCATGCCCCTCTCGGGAGCCGCCTTCGAGGCCGTGCTGAGGGTGACCCTGAGCCTGGAAGACCCCTCCATCGACAATGCGCCCCTGCCTTGAGGGGGGAAGCGAAGAGGGGGAGTCTGGGAGGTCAGAGGGGGGCGTCCGCTGACGGCGGTCTGCAGCGGGTTGTCAGCCGAAGTCGAACAGACGGGACATCAGCACGGCATCCTCCCTCTCCTGCCCGGTGCCATAGTAGTCGGCGCGGCGGCAATACTCGGCAAACCCCTCGCTCTCGTAGAGGTTGATGGCGGTGCGGTTGCCGGCCCTGACCTCCAGGAACCAGGCCTCGGCCTTGCCGGCCTTGCTGCGGGCCAGGTACTCCCTGAGCAGCGCCCGCCCCAGCCCCTGGCCCTGAAAATCGGGATGCACGCAGAGATTCATCAGGGAGCTGTCTCCCGCCACCAGATCCGAGATGTAGAAACCGGCCGGTCGTCCGTCCACCAGCATCAGGCCGTTGAGATAGCGCGGCCCGAAGCAGGAGAGCAGGTTGGCCTGGCTCCAGGGCTCCTGGTGTGCGGCCTGCTCGATGGGGTAGATGGCTTCGAAGTCCGATTCGAGCAGGGGGCGAAAGTGGGGCAAGAGGTCAGACATGGTCACTCCGGACGGGATTCAGGCTTGCGATGGACACCATGGCCGTGCCATGGTCGTGAGCATCAAGGGGTGTGGCGCTGCTGCCGACACTGCTGCCAGAGGGCGCGCTTGTGCGCCCCATCGGGCTTGAGCGGGCAGACCAGGGCATCGGGCCAGCGAGGGTCCGGCGCCGTCAGCCAGAGCAGGGGCGAAGTGGCCCCCGCGGGCAGGGAAGGCATCTCGGACAGCAGGGAGACCTCGTCCGTGCCAAGGCCGAGCCAGCGGCAGATGTCCCCGAGCAGGTAGGGCGCGGGCAGCGTCTCTGCCAGCAGCCAGAGCTTGCCGGTCGGCAAAGGGGCGGTCTCCTGCGGGGCCAGCACCTCGTCGGCGGGCGTGTTTGCCGGCTGCGCGGCGCCGTCGGGGCTGGTGCCTCCCGCCAGGAGTCGGCCTCTCTGTTGCCAGAGGGTGATGCCCATCCGGGCCAGAATGCGCTGGCGCAGCGGGTCCAGCAGGGGATCTTGCATGGCGAAGGCTCACTCTTGATCTGCGTTGGGGTAAATTCTGATGCGCAGAGTACACTCTCGCGGGTTTTGCTGCACCCCGGACGTTGCCTTTTCGCCGTGCGGCGATGGCGGATGAACGCCGGTTGGGGACAGAGATGACAGACAATGACGACGGGAGGGGGCCAGAGGCCGGACCCCGAATCCCTATGACAATACCAGCTTCGGAGCTGTGCCTATGCCGCCTTTAGCCCAGAATACTGTTCGTGCCACCCCCATCCATGAGCGCCTGCCACGGCTCCTGGCCGCCCTCGGGGAGGGGCTGTATGAGCGCCAGGACGCCCTGCGGCTCGGCCTGCTGGCGGCCCTGTGCGGCGAGAGCGTCTTCCTGCTGGGCCCCCCGGGCATCGCCAAGAGCCTGATCGCCCGCCGGCTCAAGCTGGCGTTTCACGATGCCCGTCACTTCGAATACCTGATGACCCGCTTCAGTACGCCGGAGGAGGTGTTCGGCCCCCTCTCCATCCAGGCGCTCAAGGAGGACGGCAAGTATCTACGGCTCACCGCCGGCTACCTGCCGGAGGCCGAGGTGGTCTTCCTCGACGAGATCTGGAAGGCGGGCCCGGCCATCCTCAACACCCTGCTCACCGCCATCAACGAGCGGCAGTTTCGCAACGGCGACAGCCAGCACCCCATCCCCATGCGGCTGCTGGTCACCGCCTCCAACGAGCTGCCGGCCCCGGACAGCGGGCTGGAGGCGCTCTACGACCGCATGCTGGTGCGGGTCTGGATGGACAGGGTGCAGGAGAAATCCAACTTCCAGGCCATGCTGGCGAGCGATGGCCAGTCCCACCAGAACCTGACCCCCTCGGTGCAGATCCGGGGGGAGGAGTACGCCGCCTGGCAGGATGCCATCGAGCAGGTGCGCCTGCCCGATGCCTGTTTCGAGCTCATCTACCAGTTGCGCCAGCAGCTCGACAGCCAGCTCGGGCACGGCTGCTATGTCTCGGATCGGCGCTGGAAGAAGGCCGTCAGGCTCATCAAGGCGAGCGCCTTCTTCAACGGCCGCGACGAGGTGGCCCCGCTGGATCTGCTGCTGTTCAAGGATTGCCTCTGGCACGACGAGGCCTCCCGCACCGCGCTGCTGGAGATGATCGGCGAATTTTCCCGCCTCTACGGCTACCAGCAGCTGGCGCTGACCCGGCAACTGCTGGCCCTGCGCGAGCGGTTCAAGCAGTTGAAGGGGGCCGTCGCCCAACGCATCGGCAGCAAGGCGGTCAAGCGCAAGCAGTGGTTCGGTCGCCGCGCCCGCGGCACCGAGCTGCCGCTCGCCAACGCCAGGGCGTTCGGCAAGCAGGTGCACTTCCACCTGCTCACCCCGGCGCCCCTGGACGGCGGCGATCCCGACCGCCTGACCGAGACCCTCACCTTCGATCGCACCCTGCTCTCCCACTGGCACCCCACCGGGGAGGCCCTGGTGGGCTGGCAGCTCGGCAATCCCAAGGAGGGGCACTACGAGCTGGTGCTGGACGAGCAGCTGCGGCTGCACGTGCTGGATATCCAGCGCCAGCCCGTGCCCCTGGTGCTGGTGGAGCGGACCCCCATTCCCGAGGTGGTGATGAGCCCCTGGCTGGCGGAGCTGGAGGAGCTGGCGAGCCAGGTGGTCCGGGTGCAGCAGAGCCTCAAGGGGCAGCGCAACCTGTTCGATCGCCACCAGCCCCATCTGTTCGTGGGGGACAACTGGCTGCGCCAGGTGGAGGACAGCTTCT
Organism: Aeromonas sp. QDB56; assembly: GCF_027705505.1. Classification (NCBI taxonomy): domain Bacteria; kingdom Pseudomonadati; phylum Pseudomonadota; class Gammaproteobacteria; order Aeromonadales; family Aeromonadaceae; genus Aeromonas; species Aeromonas sp. QDB56. The sequence continues at coordinate 39,539 of NZ_JAPDBZ010000014.1, read as the reverse complement.
TCGTGCTGAACCGGGATCTGGAGCGGCTCGGCACCGAGCTGCAACAGTGGCGGGATCGCCTGCCCAGGCTGGATGCCTGATGGTGTCCGACGTGGCGCTGGCCCCTAACACGAGCCGCCTGCCGTTGCGGGATGGCACCCTGCGTCCCCTGCACAGGGAGTGGCCATGCTAGAGATCGGCATGATGGATCTGGGGCTCCTCATCGGCGAGGGGGAGCTGGCGGGGGAGATGGCGCTGCTGCTGGCCTCCACCCCGAAGATCTCCGAGTTCATCAAGCGCTCGCCCCTGCAGGGGAAGCTGCTCAGAAAGCGCATCCAGACCTGGAGCGAACAGCTTGGGGAGGAGATGCGTCACAAGCCGGTGCCGGTGGCCCTCGAGCGGGAATACCTGCTCTATCAGGCCCAACGGCAACTGCCCCTGCCGGAGCTGGTGGGGCGCCTGCCCGCCCTGCTGGAAGCCCTTGAGCAGCACAGCCCCTTCGCGGGGGATGCCCGCAGCCTGGTGCGCCAGATAGTGGCCCAGCCCACCGAGGGGCTGCGCCAGCTCTTCATCGAGAAGTGGCGCGCCAGCCTGGTGGGCAGCCTGTTGCAGTTGCAGCAGCAGATAGCGGAGGCGGAGCGGGAGAAGCAGCGCCAGGAGATAGAGGATCAACTGCTGGCCAACCGGACCCTGGCCGATGCCCTGGATCCGCACCAGATCTCCGCCGGGGGGCTCTGGGATCTGGCCCAGGGGAGCTGGCACAAGCGCAGCCTGGCGCTGGTGAAGCAGTACGCCCGCATGTTGCAGCAGGAGCCTTTGCTCGCGGAGATCGCCGCCCTGCTTGGGCGCAGCGAGCGGGAGCGGCGCAGCGAGGACAGGACGCTGCCTCCGGTGCCTGTGAACGAGCTGGAGGAGGTGCAAAGTGACGATGTGCCCGACGATCTGGTGGGGGTGCACCCGGCCAGCGATCTGATGCGCCTCCTGCCGAGCGAGGCGGTGATGCTGGCGCTGCCGGAGCTGGAGCTGGAGTTCTATCGCCGTTATCTGGAGCGGCGCCTGCTGAGCTACCAGTCGCGGGGCACCCTGCCGCGCCAGCGTCTGATGCTGCGCTCCCCCGAGCAGGGAGGGCAGGAGGTGCAGCCGCGGGGCCCCTTCATCGTCTGCGTCGATACGTCAGGTTCCATGGGGGGCTATCCGGAGGAGTGCGCCAAGGCGCTGTTTCTCGCCCTGCTCAAAGGGGCGATGGAGGAGAAGCGGGGCTGCTATCTGATGCTCTTCTCCACCGAGGTGGCGACCCTGGAGATCACCGCCGACACCGGGCTTGAGAAGGCGGAGCGCTTTCTCTCCATGAGTTTTCACGGAGGGACCGATCTGGTGCCCTGCCTGGAGCAGGCCCTGACCCAGCTCGAACAACCCGCCTTTGCCAAGGCCGACGTGCTGGTGATCTCCGACTTCATCGCCCAGAACCTGCCCCACCCCCTGCTCGAGCGGATGAACCGGCGACGGGCGCAGCAGACACGCTTCCATGCGGTCGCCATGTCCCGTCACGCCAAGGCGGCCATTTTGCGGGTGTTCGACAACAGCTGGCTGCTCGATTGCGGCCTGCGTGGACGCCTGCTGCGGCGCTGGCAGCGCCATTGAGGGCGCTCAGGCTCAGAGAGTGGGCCTGTGGTAGAGGCCCCGTTCGTTGACCTGCTCCTGATCCAGCAGCGGTTGACCGCTTGGCTGGGCAATATAAAAACCCCGCTTGCCGCTGCGCTTGACCCTGTACATGGCCTGATCCGCCCGGGCCAGCGCCGCGCCGAAATCGTCCTGGGGCCGGATGGCCGCAATTCCCATGCTCAGTCCCACCGAGGCGTCCCCGTTGGGCAGCTCGAAGGGGGTGGCGATGGCATCGATGCACTGGCGGGCGAGGTGGCTGGTGCGGGGATCGTCGCACGCCCAGGGCAGCAGCAGCACGAACTCGTCCCCGCCGATGCGCCCCAGCCGTACCTCCTCGCCGCAGCAGTGGCGAAGGCGCTGGGCGAGGGAGACCAGCAGTTCGTCACCTGCCCGGTGGCCCAGGTTGTCGTTCACCAGCTTGAAGTCATCGAGATCGATGAAACAGATGGCCTGGTACTCCCCGGGAAAGTGGCGGTGCAGCGCGGTGCGGTTGAACAGGCCGGTGAGGGGATCCCGGTGGGCAAGCTGGGCGAGCTGCTGCTCGTACTCCTTCTCGTGGGTGATGTCGATGTGGGTGCCCATCACCCGGACGGGGTTGCCCTGCTCATCCCGCTCCACCACCCGGCCCCGGTCCAGCACCCAGGTGGTCTTGCCATCCTTGCCGATCATGCGGTGCATCGCCTGATAAAACGGGCTCTTGCCCTCCAGATGGTCGAAGAAGGCCTGCAGCACCTGCTCCCTGTCCTCCGGGTGCAGGTGGGCGCGCCAGACGTCGAAGTGGGCCGACAGCTCCTTGGGCTGGTAACCGAGCATGGAGCCCCAGCGCCGGTTGAAGATGATGAGTTTGCCGGTGGGCACATGGTTCTGCCAGATGCACAGGCCGGTGCCGTCCATGGCGGCGTCCAGCTTCTCCCGCGCGTCATCCGCGATGCGTTTGAGACGCTCGTTCTCCAGCAACAACCTGTCGTAAGCCTCCCTTAGCTCCTCGTAGGTCATTTCTCATCCCTTCCCCTGTTCGAAAGCATATATAGTCGATGCACTCTCTCCTTCTGTAAAGAAGGAGATAGGGGAGGCTCTCGTTCGATATGAGGCGTTTTCTCAACCTCTGGCGGCTGTGCGCCCAGAGTCTGTGGGGATATGATGACAGTGGTGAGCGCGGCGTCCGGCCAGTGAAGAGGAGAAAATGTCCGCATGAAGATCCTGATGGGAGGTGGTCTGTTGCTGGGGGTTGCCCTGGCCCAGGCGACGCCACTGGCTGGGTACGAGTTGCAACTGGCGTTGCAGCGACTGGAAGAGTCGACGATGCCGGTGCAGGTGTTTCGCGAGCGTGTCGCCGCCCTGACTGCCGGATAGGCACACTATCCGCCCGAGGTGCAGGGCCGCCTTGCCCGGCTGCAGTGCTGGGCCCAGCCGAGTGAACGGGACGAGGAGTTTCGCCGCGCGGTGGCGTTTGCCGAGCAGGAGCAGGAGCTGGCGCAGGCCCGTGCCCGCAAGGACAGGGTCACCGAGGTAGGGTTGCTCGCCTGCCGCGGGTATCACCGGCAACTGCTCGGCAACATGGCCGGGGCCGGGGAGGATTACGACGCCGCCCTGACCCTGGCTCGCCGGCTCGGGGATGAGCGCCAGCGTGCCGACATCCTGAGTCTGCGGGGGGAGATGTACTCCTACCAGGGGGAGCTGGCGGAGGGGCTGATGGATCTCATCGATGCCCACCTGCGCTACGAGGCGCTCGGGCTGGAGGCCAAGGGGCGCGAGGGGCTCGCCAATATTGCCAATGCCTATCGCAGGATGGGGCTCTATGAGCGGGCCGAGAGCTACTTCAACGAGCTGGAACACGACTACCGGCAGCTCGGGGACGAGGAGCACCTGGTGGACATTCACAGCCAGCAGGGGCTCCTCTACATCGACACCGAAGAGTACGACAAGGCGCTGCCCCTGATGGCCGAAGCGGAGCGTTACTATCTGGGGTCAAAGCAGGAAGGAGTACTGGCCTGGAGCCGGATCGAGCTGGCCACCATCCTGCAGAAACAGGGCAAGCCGGACCAGGCCATGATCAAGCTCGATCAGGCGGCAGCCTCCCTTCATCAAGGGGAGGGGGCGGACAGCGTCACCCTGGGCCACTGGCACCTCGTCATGGCCGAGGTCCTCGAGGCCCTGAACCGACCCGGCGAGGCGCTGCGGCACCTGGACGAGGCCGAGCCTATCTTTACCCGGGAGCATAACCTGCGCTTCCTCGCCCGGGTGCATGAGACACGGGCCCGGGTGCTGGAGCGCCAGGGGCACATCCAGGCGGCGCTGGCCAGCCTCAAGAGCTTCGTCCAGACCCGTCATGCCCTCGAGCAGCGGCTGCGGGAGCAACGCACCCTGCAGATGCGCTTCGAGTTCGATCTCTCCCGCAAGGAGCTGGAGAACCAGACCCTGAGAGCGAGCCAGCAGTTGCAGGCCGAGAAGCTCAAGCAGTTGCAGGAGCGGCGCTACTGGCAATACCTGGTGTTGTTCCTGCTGCTGCTGGTGATGGGCATTCTGGTGGTGCACCAGCGTGGACGCACCCGCAAGATGCAGCGCCTCGCTATGACGGACGAGTTGACGGGCATCCACAACCGGCGCCAGATCCAGGCCAAGGGGCGCAAGTGGTTCATCCAGGCGCGGGAGGAGGGCAAGCCCCTGTGCGTGCTGCTGCTGGACATAGATCACTTCAAGCGGGTCAATGACACTCTTGGCCACCACGTCGGGGACAGGGTGTTGACCGTCGTGGCCCAGTGCATCGAGTCTCAGCTGCGCAGCCTGGACCGGGTGGGGCGCAACGGCGGCGAGGAGTTTCTGGTGCTGCTGCCGGACACCCGTCTCGACGAGGCCGCCGAGGTGGCGGAACGGATCCGCCAGGAGGTCGCCCGTCTCGCCATCGAGGAGGTGCCGGCGGATCACCCCATCCGCATCAGCATCGGCTGCGCTGAATACAAGCGCGAGGATGACAACCTGGGCGAACTGATCCGCCGCGCCGACGAGGCCATGTACGAGGCCAAGCTGGCGGGGCGCAACCGGGTGATGAGGGCGTCGTGATCCCGCCCGGACCGGCGCCGTCGATGCCGGGCTGGGTATTTTTCACTCGCGCGGGTATAATGCCGCGCAATTTTGCTTTGGCTCAGGCGAGAAGACCCATGTAACGCAACCCTCTTCCTTGTTTCCACCGGCCGGTCCCTGACCCGCCCGCGTGGCGCTGTTGCCTGCATGGGCGCCCTGATCCCGAGGTGCTGTCCCGCATTTATTCCCACGGTGGCCCATGCCGCCGCTCAATAGAAGAACGTCGAATTATGTCAGCTGAATTTCTGAGTGAAGTCTCCAAGAGACGCACTTTTGCGATCATCTCGCACCCGGATGCGGGTAAAACCACCATCACCGAAAAGGTCCTGCTGTTCGGACAGGCCATTCAGCGCGCCGGTACCGTCAAGGGCCGTGGCTCGGGCCAGCACGCCAAATCCGACTGGATGGAGATGGAGAAGCAGCGCGGTATCTCCATCACCACTTCCGTGATGCAGTTCCCCTACGCCGACTGCCTGGTCAACCTGCTCGATACCCCGGGTCACGAGGACTTCTCCGAAGATACCTACCGTACCCTCACGGCGGTCGACTGCTGCCTGATGGTCATCGACGCCGCCAAGGGTGTTGAAGACCGGACCCGCAAGCTGATGGAAGTGACCCGGCTGCGCGACACCCCCATCCTCACCTTCATGAACAAGCTGGACCGCGAAGTGCGCGATCCGATGGAGGTCATGGACGAGGTGGAGCGCGAGCTCAACATCATGTGCGCCCCCATCACCTGGCCCATCGGCTGTGGCAAATCTTTCAAGGGTGTCTATCACCTCTACAAGGACGAGACCTACCTGTATCAGAGCGGTCAGGGCCACACCATCCAGGAGAAGCGGGTGGTCAAGGGGTTGAACAACCCCGAGCTGGATGCCGCCATCGGCGACGATCTGGCGGCCCAGCTGCGTGGCGAGCTGGAGCTGGTGCAGGGCGCCTCTCCCGAGTTCGATCACGATGCCTTCATCGCCGGCGAGATGACCCCGGTCTTCTTCGGGACCGCCCTTGGCAACTTCGGTGTCGACCACATGCTGGACGGCCTGACCGACTGGGCGCCAGCCCCCATGCCGCGCAAGGCCGAGAGCCGCGAAGTGGTAGCCACCGAGGAGAAGTTCTCCGGTTTCGTGTTCAAGATCCAGGCGAACATGGACCCGAAACACCGCGACCGTATCGCCTTTATGCGTATCGTGTCAGGTACTTACAGCAAGGGCATGAAGATGCGCCACGTGCGCATCGGCAAGGACGTGAACATCTCCGACGCCGTCACCTTCATGGCCGGTGACCGTGAACAGGCGGTCGAGGCCTGTGCCGGCGACATCATCGGTCTGCACAACCACGGCACCATCCAGATCGGCGACACCTTCACCCAGGGTGAAGATCTCAAGTTCACCGGCATCCCGAACTTCGCACCGGAACTGTTCCGCCGCATCCGCCTGCGTGACCCCCTCAAGCAGAAGCAACTGCTCAAGGGGCTGGTGCAGCTCTCCGAAGAGGGGGCGGTGCAGGTGTTCCGTCCGCTCATCAGCAACGATCTCATCGTCGGTGCGGTCGGTGTGCTGCAGTTCGACGTGGTGGTCTCGCGCCTCAAGAGCGAGTACAACGTCGAGGCCATCTACGAGGCGGTCAACGTCGCCACCGCCCGCTGGGTGGAAGGGACCGACGTCAAGAAGTTCGAAGAGTTCAAGCGCAAGAACGAGGTCAACCTGGCCCTCGATGGCGGTGACAACCTCACCTACATCGCGCCGACCATGGTCAACCTGCGCCTGGCCCAGGAGCGTCACCCGGACGTTCACTTCCGCCAGACCCGCGAACACTGATCACCCCGCCCGCACCCAGCGGGTGGCTGATGACCAGAGAGACCCCGCTTCGGCGCAATGCTGTTCAGATAAGCACATTTTTGACTAATTATTCATAAATGCGACTTGAGTTGGGGGAGCAAGGCTGTTTCCAGTCGATGTTCCTTCAGCCTTTATCCAGCGTGGCTTGCAATAGAAAGAGGGAGGCATCATGCCTCCCTCATTTTTTAGCCCTGATACTACGTGGACTGGAACTCAAATTCTCTTAAGTGAACAGCATTGCCGCTTCGGCGGGGTTTTTTGTTATGGGGCGTTTCATTGGAAGGGGCGGCGATCCCCATCCGGGGCTTGATGAGTGAATAAAAATAAATGATAAGTGATTTAAATTTCATTCATGGAGAGAGGCATGTCCGTCACCCAACCCGTAGAGGCGCAGTTTGCCGCCTACAATGCCCACGATCTCGATGCCTTCGTGGCCTGCTTTGCCCCGGATTTCAAAGGCTATCGCATGCCGACCGAGACGCCGAGCACAGTCGGCAAGGGGCGCTGCGGGCCTTCTATGCACAGCACAGATTCAACAACCCGCTGCTCAAGGCCGAGCTGCTGTCACGCACCGTCTTGGGCAACAAGGTGTTCGATCACGAGAAGATCCACGGCCTCTCCCCCGAGCCCATCGAGAGCGTGGCGGTGTTCGAGGTGAAGGAGGGTCTTATCCAGACCGCCTGGTTCTATTTCCCTTCCTGAGCGCCGCTACACGGGCCTGCCGGCGACAAAGCTGGTATAAGAGAAAGTTCCCTGCGGGCATCCTCCGGTCAGCCCGCGTCTGGACAATAACAAGGAGTACATCATGCTTGGACGCATCACCCACCTCTTCCCGCTTTGGGCCCTGCTGTTTTCCCTGCTGGCCTACTGGCAGCCCGAGCCCTTCGTCGGCCTCAAGGGCCAGATAGTGCCGCTGCTGACCATCATCATGCTGGCCATGGGGCTGACCCTCAAACCCCAGAACTTCCTCGACGTGGTGCGCAACAAGAAGGCCATCGGCCTCGGGCTGGTATTGCAGTTCAGCGTGATGCCGCTGGCCGCCCTGCTGGTCAGCCTGTTGCTGGGCTTTGATGCCGAGCTGACCGTGGGCATGGTGCTGGTGGGCAGCGTCGCCGGTGGCACCTCTTCCAACGTGATGTGCTATCTGGCCAAGGGCGATGTCGCTCTCTCCATCACCATGACAGCTCTCTCCACCCTGCTCGGGGTGCTCGTCACCCCCCTGCTGGTGCAGTTGCTGGCTGGCAAGAGCGTCGACGTGCCGGTGCTGGACATGCTGCTGAGCCTGGTGAAGATAGTGCTGATCCCCGTGGTGTTCGGGGTGGTTGCCAATGTCTTCCTCCACTCCCTGACGGCACGTATCGAGCCCGTGCTGCCGCTCGTCTCCATGGCTGCCATCGTCATGATCATCGCCATCGTGGTCGCCCTCAACGCAGGGCAGTTCGCCAGCATCGGCCCCATCGTGGCGCTGGCGGTGATTCTGCACAACGGCATCGGCATTGCGGCGGGCTACTGGGTCAGTCGCTGGCTGGGCTTTGAGGAGCGGATCTGCCGCACCGTGGCCTTCGAAGTGGGGTTGCAGAATTCTGGCCTCGCCACGGCGCTGGCCATGAAATTCTTCACTCCCGCCTCGGCCATGGCTGGCACCCTCTTCTCGGTCTGGCACAACCTGTCCGGCTCTCTGCTGGCCGGGGTCTGGGCCAAGCGGCCGCTTTCCCGGCCTGCTGGGACCCTGGAGCAGCGCGCTGGCTGATCAGGGGGCGAAAGATGAAACAACAAGGGGCCATGGGCCCCTTGTTGTTGTTTGAGCTAGTCGAGCGCCAGCACCATGCAGATCTCGCAGGCATCGTGGCCCGTGCAGCCAAGGGGCCCCGGCAGGTGTTCGAAGCCCAGGGATTCATAGAGGGCGGTGGCTTCCCGCAGCACGGCGGTGGTCTCCAGATAGCAGCGCTGGTAACCCAGGGCGCGAGCCTCGGCCAGCGCCTGCAACACCAGCCGCCGTCCCAGCCCCAGCCCTCGCAGGGCGGGCAGGAAGTACATCTTCTGCAGCTCGCACACATCCGCTGCCCCCGCCAGCGGCGCTATGCCACCCCCGCCGAGAATGGCGCCGTCCGGTCCCTCAATCACCCAGTAGCGGCTGTGCTCCCCCTGATAGGTCTCGTGGAGAAAATCGAGGTTGGGATCCGCCACCCCGTACCCCTTGTCGGCGGTGAGGCCGTATTCGGCGGAGACGGCGCGCACCACGGCGGCGATCCGGGGATTGTCGGCCGGGGTGATGGGGCGGATGACGAATCCCTGCTGGCGGCGGGCGCGGGAGAGGGCGCTGCGATAGAGCCGCATGCCCTCCCAGATCTGCTCGCACTCGGCGGGGGAGAGCTGGGCCAGGGCCCCCGCCATGGTCTCGTCCATCTGCCGGTGCAGCTCCTCAAGCTGTGCCTTGCCCGGCTCGGTGAGGCTCGCCTCCTTGCTGCGCCCGTCCGAGGGGTGGGGTTGCCAGGCGATCAGCTCCCGCTCGGCGAGGCGGGCCAGGGGGCGGCTGGCGTTGGATTTGTCGATGCGAAGGCGCTCGGCAAGCTGCTGGTTGGTGGCGGGACCGTTCTCCAGCTCGATGAGCAGGTGGGCCTCCAGGGGGCTCAGGGCCAGCGAGCCGCACTGCTGGGAGAGCATACCGAGTTCGCGTACCAGTTCCCTCGACAGGGCACGCAGGGGGCGGGGATCCATGGGGTTGTCTCCTAGTGATGGTGTTTGGTTGTTGTACGCAACCAATAGCATCATTTGGTTGTTGGTGACAACCATTTGCGTGAAAAAGGGTGAAAGGCAGGCAGAAAAAAGGGCCCGGGAGGGGGCCCAAACATTGGAAACCCGCGCGGGGGCGCGGATCCCATCCTTGGTCAGGCAAGGCGCCGGCGAGGGTTAGACCAGCTCGGCCAGCATGGTGTCGGCATAGGGGGTCAGCGCCTCTCCCTGCTTCACCTTGGCGAGGTAGTCCGGGTTGGCGATGAGGGGGCGACCGATGGCGACGAGGTCGAAGCGGTCCGCCTCAATGGCCTCGAGCGCGGTCTCTGCGCTGTAGTTGCCCACTCCCACCAGGTGGCCGTCGTAGCGGGCACGCAGGTAGTCGGAGGCGCGGCCGTCCAGGTAGTCGAAGGTGAGGCTGTCATCGAAGATACCCAGGTGCAGATAGGCCAGAGTACGCTGGTTCAGCTCGGCCAGCAGGTGGTCGAACACGGCGCGATCCCGGGCATCCCCTTCCAGGTGCACATAGGCGCCGGGGGAGAGACGAAGGCCGGTGCGATCCCCGCCGATGCGGGCGGCGATGGCATCCACCACCTCGAGGGCGAAGCGGCTCATGTTCTCGGGGCTGCCGCCGTAGTTGTCGGTGCGCAGGTTGCTGGCGTGGTGCAGGAACTGATCGATGAGGTAGCCGTTGGCACCGTGGATCTCCACCCCGTCAAAGCCCGCCTCGATGGCGTTGGCGGCGGCCTGGGCGTAATCCTCGACCAGCTGGGCGATTTCGCTCCCGGTCAGGGCGCGGGGCACCTGATAGACCAGCTCGCGCATGCGCGGCACCGTGCCCTCATGGGCGACGGCGGAGGGGGCCAGCACTTCGGCGTGGTGGAAGAAGGGGTGGGAGAGACGGCCCACGTGCCACAGCTGGGCGAAGATCTTGCCGCCGTTGGCATGCACGGCGCTGGTCACTTTCTTCCAGCCGGCGATCTGTTCGGCGCTGTAGAGCCCAGGGGTATTGGGGTAGCCCTGCCCGTCCGGACGGATGATGGTGGCTTCGGAGATGATGAGGCCGATGTCGGCGCGGCGGCCGTAGTAGGCGGCCATCTGTTCGGTGGGCACCAGACCCGGGCCCGCCATGCAGCGGGTGAGGGGGGCCATCATGAAACGGTTCGCGAGGGTGAGGGTGTCGTTGAGGCGATAGGGCTGAAACAGGGTATTCATGATCGTCTGTCCTGAGGGAGTGGTTCTTGAACGGGCATTCAAGACGTTTTTTGGTTTGTGTGCAAGTATTTTTTGAGCAAGCATTCAACATGGATTGACGGGGGAGGCTGGGGTAAACTTGCCGCCCTGTTTTTTCCGTCCCGCGGGACCTTGCCACCGGAGACCCCATGCGCAGCGCCGAATACGATCGGGATGCCGTCTTGCGAAACGCCATGGAAGCCTTTCGCGCCAAAGGCTATGCCAAGACCACCATGCAGGAGCTGGTGGCCGCAACCGGCCTGCACCCGGGCAGCCTCTATGCCGCCTTTGGCAACAAGCGTGGCCTGCTGCTGGCGGCGGTCGATCACTATGTGGCAGAGAAGGGGGCCCTGCGCCGCCGCTGCCTGGCACAGCCCAGCCCGCTGGCGGGGCTGCACGCCTACCTCGAGCAGGTGGTGGACGATGCCCTGCAGGGCTCCTGCCTGCTGGTCCGCACCCTGATGGAGCTGGCAGAGCAGGACGAGGAGCTGCACCTTCGCTTCAAGGCCATCTATGGCGAGCTGGAACAGGATCTGGCCGGGCAGCTGGCCCTGGCAAAGGCGCAGGGAGAGCTGGCAAAAGAGGGGGACATCCCCACCCTGACCGCCTTCTTGCAGGTCCATATCCAGGGACTGGTCACCTTCGCCCAGTGCCACCCCGACCGCCCTCTGCTGGCCGGTGTCGTCGCCCGGATGATGAGCGCCCTGCGGGCGTGATGGCGAGGATGGAAACAACAAAGGCTCCCGCGGGAGCCTTTGTTGTTGCTGGGAATGCCCCTCGCAGCAGGGGTTTTGCCCCCTTCTCCCCTTGCGGGAGCCATGGTTGTTTCTGGGGGAGGTCGCACGCCGCTTGGTTGTTTGTTCCCTTCTCCCCTTGCGGGAGCCATGGCTGTTTCTGGGTGAGGCCACACGCCGCTGGGTTGTTTGTTCCCTTCTCCCCTTGCGGGAGCCATGGTTGTTGCTGGGGATGCCACACGCCGCTGGGTTGTTTGCTCCCTTCTCCCCTTGCGGGAGAAGGGTTGGGGATGAGGGGGAGGGCTCGTGCTCAGCGCAAAGAGAGCAAAAGAAGTTCCAGTACGGCCTCCATCCGACTCAATACATCGTTATTCCACACCCGGATCACCCGAAAGCCCTGCTGATTGAGGTAGGCCGTTCTTGCGCCATCATGTTGCCGTCCGGCCGGTTCGTTGTGCTGTGACCCGTCTACCTCGATGATCAACTTCTGCTCAAGCGAGATGAAATCGACAATGTAGGGCCCGATGGGCATCTGGCGACGGAATTTCACCCCGGCCAGACGGCAGTCGCGCAATTGCAGCCACAGTTTCTGTTCGGCAAGGGTGGCTTCTCGCCTCATGCGCCTGGCAAATGGGTGGGTTCTCATGGTGCCTATCCAGAGCTGTTTGACCCTATTAGATATAGCCATTCCCCGGTCTGGTGACTGAGTGGGTGGCGTCCCCTCACCCTGGCCCTCTCCCAGAGGGAGAGGGGACAGATCGAGTGACAGTTGTCATTTTGTTGGTCATCTCGGGGCCATCGTGGTGTGACATTGAACTGATGAACTGATGAACTGATGAACTGATGAACTGATGAACTGATGAACTGATGAATCGATAGGTCGATGTGCTGGTGGGATGTATTTCGCCCTAGCAGATAGGTTGTTTGCGATGCTGCCAGTGGCGCAGATCCGCTCCCTTCTCCCCTTGCGGGAGAAGGGTTGGGGATGAGGGGGGGAGTCACACGCCGTCGGGTTATTCAGGAGTCACCAGCTCTTTCATCAGATGCTTGAGCCACACCTGGGCCGGCTGCTGCGCATGCTGCTTTGGTATGCCAGATGCTGCGGGTTTACGCGGGGCTGACCAGATCCTTCATCAAGGCCTTCAACCAGATCAACGCCGGTTGCTGGGCGTGGACCGGGTGCCAGACGCAGTTGAGGTGATAGTCCGGCACGTCGTCCGGCAGGGGCAGGCTTTTCAGCGGCCAGTGGCTGGCGAGCAGCTCCGCCACCATGCTGGGCAGCACCAGCAGGTGATCGCTCTGGCTCACGATGGCGGCGGCGGACATATAGCTCTGGCTGTTGACCGAGATGGTGCGGCTATGGCCCAGGCTCTGCAAATAGCGGTCGAGGCTCGCTTCCGAGGTGCCGAGCGGTGAGTGGAACACATGGGGCATCTCGATTAGCTGGTCGAGGGTGATGCGCTCCTCCTCCAGCTCCAGGGTGGCGCGCACCAGCCCGGCCAGGGGTTCGGTGAGCCAGGTCTCCTTGCCCAGATACCCCGGCACCTGCATGTACTCGTCAAACCCCAGCACCAGGTCGATTTCGCCGCTCGCCAGCTCGGCTTCGGGCAGGGTATCGCGCAGGATGCGGATCTCGATGGTGACGCCCGGCGCCAGCTTCCTGAGGCGCTGGATAAGGGGCGGGATCAGCACGCACTCCACGTAATCCGTGGTGCAGAGCACGAAGCGGCGCTTCGACTGGCGCGGCGCGAACTCGTCCTCCTCCCAGAGCTGCTGCTCCAGCAGCCGCAGCGCCTGCTGCACCCCCAGATGCAGGCGCTGGGCCCGGGGAGTCGGCAACATCCCCTGGGGCGTGCGCACCAGCAGCGGGTCGCCGAGAAAGGCCCGCAACCGGCCGAGGGAGTGGCTCATGGCGGGCTGGCTGATAAAGAGTGACTCGGCGGCGCGGGTCACGCTCCCTTGCGTCATCAGAGCGTCAAAGGCGAGCAGCAGATTGAGGTCGAGCTGGTGCAGTTTCATGGGGGGATTATTCGCCGTGTTTATGGGACAATTAATCCTATTCATTTGATGGATGGGCGCGCAACTTCTTACACTGCGACCCACTCTTATTTTTTCAGGGTTCCCAGGCAAATCGGGGGCCTCAATCCATGCAAGGAGCCTTGCGATGAGCATCAAGACCATGAATTCCACGCCGGCCGCCGACGGCTTCACCATGCCCGCCGAGTGGGCTCACCAGCAGGCCGTCTGGATGATCTGGCCGTTCCGCCCGGACAACTGGCGGGAAGCCGGTCGCTTCGCCCAGGCCACCTTCGCCAAGGTGGCGGATGCCATCGGTGGCGCGACGCCGGTCTTTATGGGGGTGCCGGCCCAGTTTATGGAGCAGGCCCGTGGCATCATGCCCGCCCACGTTACCCTGGTGGAGATGGCCAGCGATGACTGCTGGGCCCGCGACACAGGCCCCACCGTGGTCACCAACGCCGCAGGCGAGTGCCGCGGGGTGGACTGGGGCTTCAACGCCTGGGGCGGCCACAAGGGTGGTCTCTACTACCCGTGGAACCAGGATGAAGAGGTCGCTGCCCGGATGCTGGAACAGCACGGCATGGATCGTTACGACGCACCGCTCATTCTGGAAGGGGGCTCCATCCATGTGGATGGCGAAGGCACCTGCCTGACCACCGCCGAGTGCCTGCTCAACGAAAACCGCAACCCGCACCTGACCAAAGAGCAGATCGAAGCTTACCTGCGCGACTATCTGGGCGTCACCAGCTTTATCTGGCTGGACGAAGGCGTCTACATGGATGAAACCGACGGCCACATCGACAACATGTGCTGCTTCGTGCGCCCGGGTGAAGTGGCCCTGCACTGGACCGACGACGAGAACGATCCCCAGTACGCCCGCTCCCTGGCTGCCCTCAAGGTGCTGGAAGCGGCGGTGGATGCCAAGGGTCGCAAGCTGAAAGTGTGGAAGCTGCCCCAGCCGGGCCCGCTCTACTGCACAGAGGAGGAGTCCGCCGGCGTCGAGAGCGGCAGCGGTGTGCCGCGCGAGGCAGAAGGCCGTCTGGCCGGTTCCTACGTGAACTTCCTCATCACCAACGATCGCATCGTCTACCCGCTGCTGGATGCCGCCACCGACGGCGAAGCCCAGCGCATTCTGGAAGAGATCTTCCCGGAGCATAAGGTCGTCGGCGTGCCGGCCCGGGAGATCCTGCTGGGGGGTGGCAATATCCACTGCATTACTCAGCAGATCCCCTCCGGCAAATAAGAACCTGTTCCAAGCCAGCCGAGGTTGGTATTCAAAACCCCACTCAGTGGGGTTTTATCCCTTGATGACGTGATGGTCGCAGGCGCCGATGCGGCGATCATCATGACAAACAGTCACCCTTTTACAGGAGATCCCCATGATCGAAGTGACCGAGGTTTCCATTGCCGAGCTGCGCGATGCGCTCGAATCAGGCCGCACCACCGCGGTCGAACTGGTCGAGGCCTATCAGGCCCGGATCGCCGCCTATGACGGCCCCGAGACAGCAACCCGCCTCAATGCCGTCGTGGTGCCCAACCCCGATGCCCTGAAAGAGGCCGAGGCTTCCGATGCGCGCCGCGCCCGTGGGGAAACCCTGGGGCCGCTCGACGGCATCCCCTACACCGCCAAGGACAGCTATCTGGTCAAGGGGCTGACCGCCGCCTCCGGCAGCCCGGCCTTCAAGGATCTGGTGGCCCAGCGCGATGCCTTTACCGTCGAGCGCCTGCGCGCCGCCGGCGCCATCTGCCTTGGCAAGACCAATATGCCGCCGATGGCCAATGGCGGCATGCAGCGCGGCGTCTATGGCCGTGCCGAGAGCCCCTACAACGCCGACTACCTGACCGCGCCCTTTGCCTCGGGCTCCTCCAACGGGGCCGGTACTGCCACCGCCGCGAGCTTCGCCGCCTTCGGCCTTGCCGAAGAGACCTGGTCGAGCGGCCGTGGCCCTGCGTCCAACAACGGCCTGTGTGCCTATACCCCGTCCCGGGGCGTGATTTCGGTGCGCGGCAACTGGCCCCTGACCCCGACCATGGACGTCGTCGTGCCCTATGCCCGCACCATGGCCGATCTGCTGGAAGTGCTGGATGTGGTGGTCGCCGACGATGCCGAGACTCGTGGTGATCTCTGGCGTATGCAGCCCTGGGTCAAGCTGCCCAAAGCCTCCGAAGTGCGTCCGGCTTCCTATCTGGAACTGGCTGCCAAGGCCGATGCCCTCAAGGGCAAGCGCCTCGGCGTGCCGCGCATGTTTATCAACAAGGATGAACTGGCGGGCACCAGCGACAATCCCGGCATCGGCGGCCCGACCGGTCAGCGCATCCATACCCGTCCGTCCGTGATTGCCCTCTGGGAAGAGGCGCGCAAGGCGCTGGAAGCCGCGGGCGCCGAGGTCATCGAAGTGGACTTCCCGCTGGTCTCCAACTGCGAAGGGGACAGACCCGGCGCGCCGACCGTGTTCAATCGCGGTATCGTGAGCCCGGAGTTTCTCAACGACGAGCTGTGGGAGCTCTCCGGCTGGGCGTTCGACGACTTCCTGCGCGCCAATGGCGATCCCAAGCTCAATAAGCTCGCCGATGTGGATGGCCCCCAGATCTTCCCCCACGATCCGGGTACCTTGCCGAACCGCGAGGGCGATCTGGCTGCGGGCATGGACGAGTACGTCAAGATGGCCAAGCGCGGTCTCAAGCGTTTCGACGAGATTGCCTCTGTGCCAGACGGCCTGCGTGGGCTGGAGCAGACCCGCAAGCTGGACCTGGAAGACTGGATGGACGGGCTCAAGCTCGACGCCGTGCTGTTCCCCACCGTCGCCGACGTCGCCCCGGCTGATGCGGATGTGAATCCGGCCTCCGCCGATATCGCCTGGAGCAACGGCATCTGGGTTGCCAACGGCAACCTCGCCATTCGCCATCTTGGCGTACCGACCGTCACCGTCCCCATGGGCGTCATGGCCGATATCGGCATGCCGGTGGGGCTGACCTTCGCCGGCCGCGCCTATGACGACAACAACCTGCTGCGCGTCGCCTCGGCCTTCGAGTCCACCGGCAGCAAGCGCCAGGTGCCGCCGCGGACGCCGCCGTTGGGGTGATTGCGGTTTGGTATAAATAATCTCGTCTTGCTCTGAGATAAAATTAAAAACCACCTGTCTTGGCAGGTGGTTTTATTTAAGGAAAGTGCGAACAAGTATCCCACGAACAAAAAATGAAAATTTTAGTCATTTAATATCAATGGGTTACCAGTAAATGCTCTTGTGCCATATGACTTATTCGCACCTTCCATAAATGGGCCCGGCTTGCCACAGGGTGGCGAGGGCCAACGAGAGGGGAGCAAGACGATGAAATCCTGGATCAAATACGGGTTGGCCGGGGCCTTGATACTGGTGGCGAGCTTCTGGGGCGGCAGCGTGCGGGCGGCGGGGGCGTGGCCCGCTCAAGGGGGCCCGTGCCCGCCTGTCTCCCAGTTTCCCTAATATCAGGCCAATGACTGAACGCGCCGGGCTGATCTGTCAACGGAAGCGGAACAGCTCCCGGTGCAGCGGGGCGGCCAGATGGGCATCCAGGGTCTGGGCCATGGGTTCGGGGCCGCAGAACCACACCGGGGTGTGCTGGCGTTTGCCCAGGGCGGCGAGATCCAGTCGGCCGCGCTCGGATTCCAGGTGCAATTGGTACTCGACCCCGGCCCGGCGGCACAGCTCGGCCAGCCGACTGTGATAGGGGGCGGCCTCGGCGGTGGGGGCGCATTGCAGCAAGGTGGTGCCCGGGCGAGTCTCGCCACGGCGTACCAGGGCCTCCAGCCAGGCGACGAAGGGGGTGATGCCGATACCGGCGCCCACCCAGAGCGCGGGGGCCGGATCCGGCAGGGCGAAGGCGCCATAGGGGCCGGTCACGATCACCGCATTCCCCACCTTGAGGTGGCGGTGCAGCCAGCGGGTGTGATCCCCGAGGGCGCGTACCGCCAGGGTGAGGGTGCGGCAGTCTGCCGAGACATCGACCAGGGTGTAGGGGTGGGGCTCGCCGCGCCCGGCAAAGTCGAAGAAGGCGAACTGCCCCGGGCGGTAGCCAGTAATGGGAGAGGCCAGGGTGACCCTGATCTCCAGGGTGCACTCGTCCAGAGGGGTGAGGGCGCTGACTGCCCCTTGGCGGCGTGCGTCCCGTCCCACCCGGCCAAACAGGGAGTAGAGCGCCCCCAGAGCCCCCAGCCCGCCGCCGATAAGCAGGGTCAGGCCGACCGGGGTCAGGGCGCCGATGCGCGGCAGCAGGCAGAGCCCGTGCAGCCAGCCCATCAGATAGATGACCGGAGCCAGCCGGTGAACCACCTTGAAGCGCTCGTAGCGCACCACCGCCAGCAGGCTTACCACCACCAGCGCCAGCAGCAGATAGAAACTCCATTCCCCCAGGGTATTGCCGAGTTCGTGCCACAGGGCATCGTTACCAGCACCAGCACCAGCACCAGCACCAGCACCAGCACCAGCACCAGCACCAGCACCAGCACCAGCACCGCGGCGCGCCGGCCGGGTCAGCCAGTCGGCGGCGACAGCCCACTTGGGGGCTTCCACCAGCAGCCAGTGGGCCACCAGGGTGCCGGTGGCCCAGAGGGCGCTGCTGCGGTGCAGGTGCAACATGCGATCCAGCCCGCCGCACCAGGCTTCGAGCCTGGGCAGGCGCAGGGCGAGCAGCAAAGAGAGGGTCATGGCGCCAAGGCCAATCAGACCGGTCAGGATCAGCAGTTCGTGGCGCCAGGGCCAGAGACCGGCGGGCCACTGGGTGAGGCCAGCGAGCCAGAGCAGGGTGAGGGTCAGGGGCAGGGCCCAGACGAGGGATGCGGGTTTCATGATGTCCTCCTTGTCCATGCCTCCATTGCACGCCTGCTTTGTGGCGAAAGTGTGCCCCCTGACTACCTCTTTTGTAGCAGAGTGTGGCAAAGGGTCGCCGGGTCAGGGCAAGCGGACTGAGGAGGAGGGCGTTGAGAAAAACAAGGGGGAGAGGCAGGAAAGCGGTTGGCGTCACCCCACAGGCCAGGGTCTGGAGAGTGGTGATGCTGGGGCAGGCGCATGGCTGTCCCAGCAAACAGTCGTGTCAGGATGTTCGTCCCTTGCCGCCCTTGCCGCCCTTGTTGCCCGCGAGGGCCTGCTTTCTGGCCTTCTGCTTCTGGGCGCCCTTGCTGGCGCGGCGCGGCTCGGGGTCGAAGCGGGTGAGATCCGGTTCAAAGCCCGGGAACCACTGCTGGGGCAAGCGGGTATCGAGCACAGCTTCGACTTTTTCCAGCAGGGGGGCGTCTTCCGGGCTGAACAGGGTGATAGCGAGCCCCTTGTTGCCGGCGCGGCCGGTGCGCCCGATGCGGTGGACGTAATCCTCGGGCTGATGGGGGAACTCCAGATTGATCACATGGTTGAGATCGCTGATATCGAGGCCGCGAGCCGCCACGTCGGTGGCCACCAGCGCCTGCAAGGTGCCGGCGCGAAACGCCAGCAGCACGTTTTCCCGCGCGCTCTGTGACAGATCTCCGTGGAAGGCCAGCGCATTGATGCCCCCCTTGCCAAGCTGCTGGGCCAATTTGTCGGCCCCCTGGCGAGTGCGGCTGAAGATCAGCGCCGGTGCCCAGCCCTTCACGGTCAGCATGTGTTGGACCAGTGCCACCTTGCGATCGCTGTCCACCGCATAGACCCGCTGCTCCACCTCGGCCGCCGTGGTGTTGCGCGGTGCCATTTCCACCAGCGCCGGGTCGCGCAGCAGCACCTTGCAGAGGGCAAAGAGGTTGTCGTCGCAGGTGGCCGAAAACAGCAGGGTCTGGCGATCCGCCGGGATTTGCTTCAGTAGCGCCTTGATCTCGTCCATAAAGCCCATGTCGAGCATCCGGTCCGCCTCGTCAAACACCAGATGACGCAGTTCGGCCAGCGTGAGCGCCCCCTGGCGCAGGTGATCGAGCAGGCGGCCCGGGGTGGCGATGAGGATATCCACCCCGGCGTTCAGCGCCTCCACCTGTGCGGCGATGCTCACCCCGCCGTAGACCAGCGTGCTGGTGAGGTCGGTGCCTCTGGCGTAGCGTGTGACGCTCTCGGCAACCTGCACCGCCAGCTCGCGGGTCGGCACCAGCACCAGGGCGCGAATGGGGCGAGGGCCATCGCTCGTCGGGTGTTGCAGCAACTGCTCCAGCAGCGGCAGCACGAAGGCGGCGGTCTTGCCGGTGCCGGTCTGGGCACCCGCCATCAGATCCCGCCCCGCGAGGATCAGGGGGATGGCGCTGGCCTGCACCGGGGTGGGGGCGGCGTAGCCGAGCTCGGTCAGGGTTTGCTGCAAGCGGGGGGAGAGGGCCAGTTCGGCGAAGGAGGCAATGGACATAGGGCACCAGTATGGGGTTATCCCGCCCCGTGGCCGGGACGGAAACAATCAGCGTGGCGGGATGGTAACAGATAGCAGGGGAGCGGCAGAAGCCGGGGCGCTCAGGGGGATGAATCGGCGCCCGGATCGCGGACAAGGCGGATGGTCTGCCCCTGGTAATAGGCGATATTGCGCTTGCCGTGCTGCTTGACGTGATAGAGCAGGTCGTCGGCCAGTTGCACCGCCTCGGCCACCGTCAGGTAATCGCGAATGCGGGTCACTCCGGCGGAGAAGGTGATGGGGGCGGGCAGCTCGGGGATGCGCAATGGCCGCTCCAGCAGGCGGGCGGCGGAGTGATGCATCATGTTGTCATCGTCCATCCCCTTGAACAGCACGATGAACTCTTCCCCGCCCCAGCGAATGGCGACATCGCCCTTGCGGATATTGGTCTTGAGGTGATTGGCGAAGGCGACGAGCGCCAGGTCACCCACCCCGTGACCATGGGTGTCGTTGACGGACTTGAAGTTGTCGATGTCGAGGATCATCAGGTAGTCGTGCTCCTGCAGCAGCGCCTCGTTCAGGATGTCACGGCGCGGCAGTCGGGTCAGGTGGTCGGTCTGGGCCAGGGTGCGCAGGCGGGTAACCAGGCTGCGC
Source organism: Aeromonas sp. QDB56 (assembly GCF_027705505.1). Lineage (NCBI taxonomy): Bacteria > Pseudomonadati > Pseudomonadota > Gammaproteobacteria > Aeromonadales > Aeromonadaceae > Aeromonas > Aeromonas sp. QDB56. Next base: position 19,294 of record NZ_JAPDBZ010000014.1, on the reverse strand, counting down.
CCCGTCAGCATGATCAGCAGCAGGATGATGAGATAGAGCTTGAAGGCCGCCCCGTAGAGCACGGACCGGATGAAATCGCCGTAACTGTATGACCACTTGAGGTAGAGGTCGCTACCCGCCTTGGTGCGCATCAGCGGCGTACTCAGGCAGAGGTGGAACGGACGGCAGGGCTCGACCTCTTCGAAGGAGAGGACGGTCCGGGTCGGATTGAGGCTCTCGAAGGGGTGTAGCACCTCCTTGAACGCCCGGTCGACGGCGATGTCGATGCCCTTGAGTCCATAGCGGTAGTCCTTGATGGCGGGCTCGTAATAGACGAAGGGGAAGTAGAGGGTGATGGTATTCAGTCCGGTGAAGGTGTCGGTGTAGATCTCGGATACCCAGGTTTCATCCGTGCTGCAGGGGACATGGGTGGCCGCGAAAAAGGCGCAGCCGAAATAGTGGGTCCAGGGCTCGATGTCATTGAGGTCGGTGTTGATGGGCAACAACTGGCTCGGCAGCATCCCCTTGCTGGCGACCATGCCAAGCATGCGGCGATCATCATAGAAGGCGTAGAGGTTGAGGACCTCGGGGTTGGAGATGACGTACTGGTAGGCGAGGAGCATCTGGTTGGCCGGGGGCAACACGGGAATGACCGCCAGGCGCTTCAGGGTGGGGAGATCATAGCCATAGGCATAGGCCGTCGCATCCCCGTTCTCGCTGAAGATGGGCATCTTGATGCTGCTGTTGTCGATGAAGGCGGCCAGTTTCTCTGGCGCCAGGATGCGAGCCCGCTGATAGAACACCTCGAACAGGTTGGGCTGCTTGGCGGTGATGAGCGCCATGTCGTGCCTGATGACGAAGTAGGTGTAGTTGCACACCAATCCGAGCCCCATCAGGGCCAGGCAGAGCCAGCCAAGCCGGGTGAGCCATCGACGGGGGAGGAAACGCAGCAGTGAGGCGGCCATGGCGTGAACGCTCCCGTGGTGACAGAGGCCTTTTTTGTAACTGATTTTGCCGGGCATCACCAGATGAAGTTGGTGGGGCGCCATGGGGTGTGCACAAAAATGAGCCAGCAATATCAAAAAGATAGACGATAAGATCGCATTCGATGGTGGGCGGGGAAAAGGGGGGGGGGGCTGAAACAAGAGGGCATGGCGCCCTCTTGTGTGGAGTGAGACGACGCGCCTTAGCGAGCCTGGTATTTCGGCGAGCGGGGGCCAGGGAGGATGCCGTTGGGCATGTCGGCACTGAGCAGCCTGACGCTGGTGATGCCGGCGATTTCATGGCCCTTGTCGGTCAGGGTGTTGGCAATCTGATTGACCACCGCCACCACCAGCATGCCGATGAGGCCGCCCCCCGAATTGCCCTGCTGCTCGGCACTGCTGGCGCTGGCACTGCCTTCCCACAGCAGCTTGCCGGTGCGCAGATCCACCAGGCGGGCACTGGCGGTGACCACTGTCTCGCTGGAGATGACCAGATAGCTGGTGCCGTACTCCTTGATGTCGAGGTAGAGGGCGGTATCGGCACCGTAGATCTCGTGGAGCTTCTTGATGGGCAGCGCCTGGATGTCGGCGGGCTCGGTCACGCCGTTCTGCCGGAACGTCTCGTTGGTGACCGCCACCGGCAGCACGTAATAGCCGGACTCGGCGAGCGGATAGGTGATCTGGGATTGCAGGCTGGGGCCCGCCTTGATGTCCGGCGAGTGATTCACCGGCGGCAGCACCAGAATGGAGGTCGGTTTGCTCTCCTTGAAGTTGCTGTAGTCGTAGCCGGGGCCCTGTGCACAGCCGCCCAGGAGGAGGGCGCCCAGCGTGAGGGCAAGGAGGGTGCGCAGGGTCATTGGGTCTCTCCCTTCTTGCTGGACATCAGGAAGTTCATGAAGGGGGCCGATTCGGGGAAGAGGCGCTTCTCGGTTTCGAACTGCTCGCGAGTCTGGGCATCCTTGCCGAGCTGGGCGTACAGCATGCCGAGGTGAGCGTGAAAGCCCGGTGGCACAGCCTGCCCCTTGGCGCTCGCTTCTTGCTGGTTTTTCTCCAGCGCATCGATCTGCGCTTCGACCCCGGTGTCGTCACCCTGCATGTGCTGGTAAACCACTCCCTGATATTGATCCCAGTTGTAGAGCGTCTGCGGCCCCTGGGCGCAGGCGCTCAGCAGCAGGCCGCTGACCAGCAGTAGAGAAGGACGGAACAGCGTCATCTCGTCTCTCCTCATTGGGCCGGGCGCCAGGCACCGGTCTCGATGCCGTTCACCAGATTGTTGACGGCCTCGCGGATGGCGAGATCCAGCACCTTGCCGTTCAGGGTGGAGTCGTAGCTGGCGGTGCCGCCGAAGCCGACGATCTCGCGGTTGGAGAGTTCGTACTCCCCGGCACCCTGGGAAGAGAAGACCACTTCCGAGGTGGTGACGTTGACGATGTTCAGGTTGACCTTGGCATAGGCGATCTGTGACTTGCCGCGACCCAGGATGCCAAACAGCTGATGATCGCCGACTTCCTTGCGACCAAACTCGGTGACGTCGCCGGTGACCACGTAGTCGGCGCCCTTGAGTTGCTGGGCCTGTTGCTTGATCCCGGCTTCGGCCTGGATCTCCGCCATGTTGTCGCGATCCAGTACGCTGAAGCGGCCGGTCTGTTGCAGGTGGGTGATCAGCACGGTTTTCGCCTGGCTGCCCAGCCGGTCCACGCCGTCGGAGAAGATGCCACGCATGTAGCTGGAACGGTTGTCGAACTTGCCGACGGCGATGGGGCTGCGTGCGCCCTGATAGTGGCTCTGATAGGAGGCAACCTTGGGTACCTCCAGGGTGTGCGACGACTCGCTCGCACAGGCTGTCAGCAAGCCCGCCATCAGGATGACACTGGATGAAACAACAAACTTCTTCATGTAAGGCCCCGTTATCAAAGGAAAAAACAGCGGCGGACTCTAACATGGTTCGTTGCGAAGAAAGTGCCCCGTATGGGGGGCATACCCGCTCAATCCCTGTGCGTTTGACAGGGGGTGGCGGGTGACCGGGTCTGTTGCAGGGGCTGGAACACCTCCTCCAGGGCTGCCACCAGGGCGCGCATTCGGCCCGTCTTCTGCACATCCGGGTGCAGCACCATCCAGATGTCGATGGGATCGTGCTGGTCAGGCAGCAGGCGCACCAGGGCGGGGTCTTCTTCGGCGAGGAAGGTGGAGAGCAGGACAATGCCGAGCCCCTGCCGGGCGGCGGCCATCAGGACTAGCTGGGCATTGCTCTGCAGGACCACGTTGGGCTCGTGGAGCGGTTCGCCGCATAGACTCAGCCAGTGACGGGCTACCAGCTCTTTGGGAAAGAGCAGCAGGTCGTGCTCTTGCAGTGCCTGACCCGAGCGGGGCGTGCCCCGCCTGGCCAGGTAGTCGGGAGAGGCGTAGAGCCCCATCTTGATGGTGGCGAGCCGTTTGACCACGAGATCTCCCTGCTCGGGGCGCACGCTGCGAATGGCGAGATCCGCCTCCTGATTGGGGATGTCGCTCACGCTGACGGCGGTCAGCAACTTGAGGCGGATGCCGGGGTGGCGCTGGCGCAGCAGGCTGAAGGCCGGCAGCACGAAGCCCTGGGCCAGGGTATCCGTGGTGGCGATGCAAAGCTCCCCTTCCAGCTCCCCCAGGCTCGCGGTGCGCATCATGGCCAGGGCCGCCTGCGCCATGGCCTCGGCCTGGGGCAGCAGCGCTTCCCCCAGGGGGCTGGGGCGATAGTGTCTGGGGGTGCGGATAAACAGCTTGGCCCCCAGCTGCTGCTCGAGCAGGGTGATCCGTCGCCCGACGGTGGCCTGATCCACCCCGAGCTCGAGTCCGGCCTGCCGCAGGCTGCCCCGCCGTGCCAGGGCCAGGAAGAAGCGGGCATCGTCCCAGTTGATCATGCTTGCTCCTCACTCAAGCAGAACGCCCGATTGGCGCCGCAATATTAGATGCCAGCGGGGATGGCAGCACAAGGGGATAGACCGGGTCCGGTGCGTGCCTGCGGCTCCCCGGCCAAGGGCGCGTGCCACCCGACGTGATGCAGGATTGAGTCGGCGTGATGCAGAACTGCCGCAGTCCGGGGTGGGCGGGATCGCTATGATGTCGCTCCCGATTGCGGTTTCATTCGTCTGCCACTGGAGTGTCCATGTCTGTCTCAAGCGTCCCGGCTTGCGAGCCAGGTCAGGTTGTCCATTCTCGTCTGCGCTGGTTTCTCTCCCTCGCCCTGATGTCGGCCCTGCTCAACAGCAGCGTGCCTACCCCGCTCTATCCCCATTACCAGGCGGCGCTGGCTCTGAGCGATCTCGGCCTCAGCCTCATCTATGGCGGCTATGCGGGGGGCGTGCTCATCGCCTTGTTCGGGGTGGGCAACCTGGCAGGACGCGTGGCGGATCTGCGCACCCTGATCCTGCCTGCCCTGGTGGCGGTCGGGGGCGGGGCCCTGCTCTTCTCCCTGGCCGACAGCTTCTGGACCCTTTTGCTGGCGCGGGTCCTGGCCGGGATTGGCACGGGCACCCTGACCGGCGCCGCCAATGTGGCGCTGCTGCGTTTTGGCCCCAGGGATGGGGGCAAGCGGGCGGCGCTGAGCGCCACATTATCGTTCACCGCCGGGCTGGCCCTTGGCCCCGTGTTCAGCGGGCTGGCGCTGCAGCAGGATCTCTACCCGACCACGCTGCCGTTTTTGCTGATCCTGGGGATGGCGGCCTGCGCCATCGGGGGGCTGGTGTTGAGCTGGCCCAAAGGGGTGAGGGCGACGGAGGCCGCCCCGAGCGGGCAGGGGGGCGGATCCCTGGGGGAGGGGCTCAGGGCCACGGGGGCCGGGTTCTTCCTTTGCGCCCTGGCGCTCTTCACCGCCTGGGCGGTGGCGGCCAGTTTGCTGGCCATGGGTCCCAAGGTGGTGAGCGAGATGCTGGGCATGACGGATCTGGGGCTGTTCGGCTACCTCGTCGCGGCCTATTTGGTCTTCTCTGGGCTTTGCCAGCTCTGGGCCCGTCGCCTCGATGCCCGCCATACCCTGCAAAGCGGCGTGCTGGCCCTGGCGCTGTGCGTGCTGCTCTTTGCCGGGGCCGTTCACGGCCTGCCCAGCTGGCTGGCGGGACTCGGGCTGCTGGTGGCGGGCTATGCCCAGGGGGCCGTGTTCGTGGGCAGTGCGACCCTGATCAATCGCATCGCGCCCCCGGCCAGCCACGCGCGGCTGCTCTCCCTCTTCTATGTGATCGCCTATGTGGCGAACTGGGTACCCGTGTTGCTGGGCTGGGTGAGCGACGGGGCCGGCCTTGGGGTCGCGCTGGATCTGCTCTTCGTCGGCAGCACCCTGACAAGCCTCTGGTTGGCGTGGGCGGTGTCTCGGCGGCGCTTCGAACCCGCTGTGTGACAGGGGGATCACCCATCGACCAGGACGACGCTCCCGGCATCCAGGTGGTGCATCCACTCCCGCAGGATCAGCAGGGCGGCGGCGATGCGCTTCTCCCTCGGCAACTGGGCCGAGGCCAGGGGATCCCCCTCCACCATGGCGGCAAGCTGGCCGAACAACCGCTCAATGTTTTCCCGGCTCTGCACCCGGTTGCCGAGCACCTCGGTCAGGGGCTCCGGGCTTTGCAGGTGCAGCACGGGGTGGGGCGGGATCCGTGCCGCGAGGGGCATCAGTACATCCTCCACTACCATGATGGCCTGCTCAAGCTCCAGGGGTGTCGGCGGATCCCGGCGAAAGGGTCCCGGGGTCAGGGCATCGAGCCCCAGTGTCAATGCAAATGTCTGGCTGGTGCCATCGGCCGCGGTGAGCGCGACCTGGCTTCGGGTATTGCCCAGGCTCAGCAAAATGGTGTCGTGATGCTCTCTGGTCATCTGATGTGCTCCCGGCGTTGGATGCCCCATGGATACACCCGCACAGGGCGGATTAGCGAGTCATTTCGCCCCCCATTCGGGCATCAGGGGTTGCAAAGATTCCCATGAGTGGCAATCTGGACGTCCAAACGTCTTTGAAGGAGCCCTGACATGGATATTCGTATCGTCCCCCGCGCCCTCGTGCTCGCCCTCTCTCTGGTGGGGGCGAGTGCCCTTGCCAACGAGGCTCTGGTGTTCCAGACCGACTTCGGTCTCAAGGATGGCGCCGTCTCGGCCATGAAGGGGGTCGCCTTCGGGGTGGACCGCACCCTGCCGCTCCATGACCTGACCCACGAGATCCCGGCCTACAACATCTGGGAAGCCTCCTACCGCCTCTATCAGACCCTGCAATACTGGCCCGCGGGTACCGTCTTCGTCAGCGTGGTGGACCCCGGTGTCGGCACCGAACGCAAGTCGGTGGTACTCAAGACCAGGAGCGGCCACTACATCGTCAGCCCGGACAACGGCACCCTGACCCTGGTGGCGGAGCACTTCGGCATTGAGGCGGTGCGCCAGATCGACGAGAAGACCAACCGCCTCAAGGGCTCCGAGAAGTCCTATACCTTCCACGGCCGCGACGTCTACGCCTACACCGGCGCGCGCCTTGCCTCCAGTGCCATCAGCTTCGAGCAGGTGGGGCCTCTGCTGCCCGCCGAGGTGGTGACCATCCCCTATCAGCCTGCGGTGGCCGAGCAAGACGGTACCCTCAAGGGCACCATTCCGATCCTGGACGTGCAGTACGGCAACGTCTGGACCAATATCGACGACAGCCTGCTGACCAAGGCGGGTATCCACAAAGGCGACAACGCCTGCATCAGGATCAGCGAAGGGGATGCGCTGAAATACGAGGGCAAGGCCCCCTACGTCAGCAGCTTTGGCGATGTGCCGGAGGGCCAGCCCCTGGTCTACCTCAACAGCCTGTTGCAGGTGTCGGTGGCCCTGAACATGGACAGCTTCGCCGCCAAACATCAGGTGCAATCCGGCGCCAACTGGCATATCAGCCTGAAGAAGTGCAATTAGACGCTGCCATCGGGCGCTATCCGGTACAAACGGGCATAGCAGTCTGAAGAAGTGCAACTAGACGCTGCCATCGGGCGCTATCCGGTACAAACGGGCATAGCAGTCTGAAGAAGTGCAACTAGACGTTGCCATCGGGCGCTATCCGGTACAAACGGGCATAGCAGTCTGAAGACGTGCGGCTAGATAGAGGGGAGAGCTTCTGTCGGCGATGTGTCTCTTGGGGCGGTGGGACTGGTGTCCACCGCCCCTTGTCGTTGGCGGTGGCGTCTTGCCGGGCCAGCCGGTTATCTCATCATTTGTCATCCTCGTTTAATAAAGCGCTGCCATGCTGTGGCCGGACGCTGTGATGACGCAATGATTGCGCCGAGATAACAAGGAAAAGCCGATGAGCCGTTTTGACGAGAAAGACAGTGCCAACCACCCCCGCGAGCAGGAGCCGGCATTCAACCGCCTCATCGAGGCGGGTCTCAGCCGCCGTGGCTTCCTCAAAGGGGTGGGCGCCGCCAGCATGGTGGCCTTCTTTGCCGCGAGCCCCGTGGCCCAGGCCGTGGCTGCCGCCACCCGGCCGCTGCTTGGCTTCCAGGCCGTGCCCGCCTCGGTGGCCGACACCATAGTGGTGCCGCCCGGCTACAAGGCCGAGGTGCTGATCGCCTGGGGAGATGCCCTCTTCCCCGATGCCCCCGCCTTTGCCCAGCGCAATGATGCCAAGGCCCAGGCCCGCCAGTTTGGCGACAACAACGACGGCATGAGCTTCTTCCCCCTGGGCCCGGATCGCGCCCTGCTCGCCGTCAACAACGAATACACCAACTACGAATATCTGTTCGCGGATGGCGGCAAGACCCTCAGTGCAGAGGCGGTCGCCAAGGCCCAGGCGGCCCACGGGGTCTCCCTGGTGGAGCTGGCGCGCATCGATGACAAGTGGCAGGCCAACCCCAAGGGGGCCCTCAACCGCCGCATCACCGCCACCACCCCCATGACATTGAGCGGCCCGGCGGCGGGCCATGCCCTGCTCAAGACCCAGGCCGACCCCGAGGGGCGCACCGCCCTTGGCACCTTCAACAACTGCGCCAACGGCCAGACCCCCTGGGGCACCTACCTCACCTGCGAGGAGAACTTCAACGGCTACTTCGGCAGTGCGGGCAAGCCGGTGCTGGACCAGCGCGCCGCCCGCTACGGCCTGGCCGCCGAGGATGCAGGCTTTGGCTGGCACAAATTTGACGAGCGGTTCGATCTCGCGAAGCATCCCCAGGAGCCGCACCGCTTCGGCTGGGTGGTGGAAATCGATCCCCGCGATCCCGCCTCCACCCCGAAGAAGCGTACCGCCCTTGGCCGCTTCAAGCATGAGAATGCGGCCTTCACCGTCAACCAGGATGGCCGCGCCGTGGTCTACCTCGGCGACGACGAGCGGGGCGAGCACATCTACCGCTTCGTCTCGAAGAACAAGGTGGCGCCGGGCAACGATCCTGCGAACCGGGATCTGTTGGACGAGGGCACCCTCTATGTGGCCCGCTTCGAGGCCAAGGAGGGGGAGCTCAAGGGCACCGGCCAGTGGCTGCCCCTGGTACACGGCCAGCACGGCCTGACCCGGAAGAACGGCTTCGCCGATCAGGGGGAGGTGCTCATCTTCGCCCGGGAGGCGGCGACCCGGCTCGGCGCCACCACCATGGACAGGCCCGAGTGGGTGGCCGTGCATCCCCACAGGGCCGAGGTCTACTGCACCCTGACCAACAACAAGAACCGCGGCATCAAGGAGAACCAACCTCTCGATGGCGCCAACCCCAGGGCCGAGAACCCCTATGGCCAGATCATCCGCTGGCGCCCGATGGGGGACGATCACGGGAGCGACAGCTTCGAGTGGGATCTCTTCCTGCTGGCGGGCAACCCCGGCGTGCACAAGGAGGGGCTGATGGCGGGCAGTGCCAACATCCATCCGGACAACATGTTCAACAGCCCGGACGGCATCGGCTTCGACGAGGCGGGGCGGCTCTGGATCCAGACCGACGGCGACTACTCCAACGAGAAGCAGTTTGCCGGCATGGGCAACAACCAGATGCTGTGCGCCGATCCCGCGAGCGGCGAGGTGCGCCGCTTCCTGACCGGCCCCGTGGCCTGCGAAATAACGGGCCTCACCTTCACGCCTGACTGGCGCACCCTGTTCGTCGGGGTGCAGCACCCGGGTGAGGAGGGGGCGCCCTCCCATTTCCCGGACGGCGGCACCGCCATTCCCCGCTCCGCCGTGTTGCGGATCACCCGGGACGATGGCGGCATCATCGGCGCCTGATGGCCCGGATAACCGCCTGGCCCGTGATGACAAGAGCCGCCTTCGGGCGCAATGCTGTTCACTTAAGAGAATTTGAGTTCCAGTCCACGTAGTATCAGGGCTAAAAAATGAGGGAGGCATGATGCCTCCCTCTTTCTATTGCAAGCCACGCTGGATAAAGGCTGAAGGAACATCGACTGGAAACAGCCTTGCTCCCCCAACTCAAGTCGCATTTATGAATAATTAGTCAAAAATGTGCTTATCTGAACAGCATTGCGCCTTCGGGCGGCTTTTTTTGTGGGTGTGGCGGGCGGGAGACAAAAAAAGACCGGGTACGGGACCCGGTCAAAGAACCCGCGCAGTCTGGGAAGAAGTACGGGCGTTCAGGCTTGGTGGCGGGGCCGCGCATCGGCCCCCGATCCGGTGTCGGGGTGAGTGGCGTCACCCCGGCGTCAAGGCGCAATGCTGTTCACTTAAGAGAATTTGAGTTCCAGTCCACGTAGTATCAGGGCTAAAAATGAGGGAGGCATGATGCCTCCCTCTTTCTATTGCAAGCCACGCTGGATAAAGGCTGAAGGAACATCGACTGGAAACAGCCTTGCTCCCCCAACTCAAGTCGCATTTATGAATAATTAGTCAAAAATGTGCTTATCTGAACAGCATTGGGCGTCAAGGCGGGCTATTCGCGCTCCAGTGCGTGGATGGGATCCAGCCTGGCGGCCCGGCGGGCCGGGGCGAAGCCGAAGATCACCCCGATCAGGCTGGCGCAGAGGCAGGCCACCCCCATGGCGGCAAGGGAGTAGCTCATCCAGACGCCGCTGCTGAAGTGGTCGAACAGTTGGCCCAGCACCAGGGAGAGGACGATGCCGAGCACGCCCCCCAGCAGGCAGATCAGCACGGCTTCAATGAGGAACTGCTGCTGGATGTCCCGGGTCCGGGCGCCGACCGCCATCCGCACCCCTATCTCCCGGGTGCGCTCGGTGACCGAGACCAGCATGATGTTCATCACCCCTATGCCCCCGACGATCAGGGAAATGAGGGCGATGAGGGCGATCAGCGTGGTCAGGGTGGCGCTGGTCTGGCTGATGGTCTGGCGGATGCTGTCGGTGTTGAGCAGGAAGAAGTCCTGGCTGCCGTGGCGCAGGGTGAGCAGGCGGCTGATGCCATCCTGGGCGGCGTCCAGGCTCACCTCGTCCCGCACCCGCACGCTGATGCTGCGCAGATGGCTCTGCCCCAGCAGGCGGCTCATGGCGGTGGTATGAGGGATCCAGACGTTGAGGGTCTCGTCGCTGCCAAAGCCGCTCTGGTTCTTGATGGCGACCCCGATCACCCGGCAGGGCAGATCCCCCAGCAGGATCACCTGGCCCAGGGGGGACTGGGTCGGGGCGAACAGCTTGTCCCGGGTGTGCTCGTCGATCACCACCTCCTGGGCCAGGCTCTCCTCGCTCTGGCGATCGAAGCCCATGCCCTGGGCCAGTCGATAGCCCCGGACCTGGAAGAACTGGGCGCCGACCCCGTTGATGGTGCCGGAGACGGCGGTACTGCCAAGGCGCAGGGGGGCGCTGGTGCTGAGGCTGGGGGTGACGCTGTGCACGTAGTCCAGCCCGGCGATGGCCTCGGCGTCCCCGATCCTCAGGGTCTGTATGGTGGCGGAGCGCATGTCCCCGAAGCCGCGACCGGGGAACACCTCCAGAGTGCTGGTGCCCATGGCGTTGATGTTCTCCAGCACCCGCTCCCGGGAGCCCTGGCCGAGGGCCACCACGGTCACGACCGAGGCGATACCTATGATGATGCCGAGCATGGTGAGAAAGGTGCGCAGAGGCTGGGCAACCATGGCCCGCAGCGCCATTCGCAGGGCATTGCCGAGCCCCGCCATCAGCGGGATCTGCCCCCTGGCGGACGTCTTGGTGGCGGCCTGGGTCGCCTGGGGAAGGGCCTGTGGCTCGCGCGTGCGGCGATCGGCGATCACTCGGCCATCTTTCAGTTCGATGATCCGCTCGGCGTGGCGGGCGATGTCCATGTCGTGGGTGACGATCACCAGGGTGTGGCCCTGGCGATGCAGAGCTTGAAGGCTCGCCATCACCTCGGCGCAGCTCTGGCTGTCGAGGGCCCCGGTCGGCTCGTCGGCCAGGATCACCTCGCCGCCGTTGATGAGGGCCCGGGCGATGCTGACCCGCTGCTGCTGGCCGCCGGAGAGCTGGCTTGGCTTGTGTTCGAGCCGGCTGGCGAGGCCGAAGCGGGTCAGCAGGGCCTCGGCCCGCTGGCGTCGCTCGGCCGGATCCAGACCGGCGTAGAGGGCGGGCACTTCCACATTGGTGCGGGCATCGAGATCCGCCAGCAGGTGATAACGCTGGAAAATGAAGCCGAAGTGCTCCCGGCGCAGGGCGGCGAGCTCGTCCCGGCTGAGGGTGGCAGTATCGCGCCCGGCCACCAGATAGGCCCCCTCGCTCGGCTGATCCAGGCAGCCCAGCAGGTTCATCAGGGTGGATTTGCCGGAGCCCGAAGCGCCGACGATGGCCACCATCTCTCCACGGGCGATCGCCAGCTCGATGCCATCGAGCACGGTGACGGTGCGCTCACCCTCTTTGAAGTGGCGGCGGATGCCCCGCAGTTGCAACAAGGCGCCCATGGTCACATCCCCATGGGGGGCGGCATGCCCCCGGCGGCGTTGCTCTGGCCTGCGTTCACTTCGCTGACGATGACCCGCTCACCGGTGCTCAGGCCCGACAGGATCTGGGCATCCACCTTGTTGTTCAGGCCGACCTTGACCCGGCGCAGGCTGATCCGGCCTCCGTCGTCGATCACCCTGACCTGATCCCCCTGCAGGGCGATGGCCGGGATCACCAGCGCATCTTTGAGCCGGGCGACCACCAGATAGACCTGGGCCGTCATGCTGATCCTGAGCTGACCGTCCTGGTTGGGCACCTCGAACAGGCCGTGATAATAGATGGCGCTGCTGTCGCTGCTGCTGGTGGTGTCGTCGTCATTGATGGTGTCGGGGGCGGGCTCGATGGCCCGCAGGGATCCCTCGAAGCGGCGCTGGCTGTTGCCAAGAATGGTGAAATAGACCGGCATGCCGACCCGGACGTTGATGACGTCGGCCTCGGAGATCCTGGCCTCCACCGTCATGGTGTCGAGCTGGGCAATCTTGAGCAGGGTAGGGGTGCTCTGGCTGGCGTTGAGGGTCTGCCCCTCCTCCACCGGCATGGCCACCACGGTACCGGAGAGGGGGGCCAGGATCCGGGTATACCCCAGGTTGACCCGGGCTGTGTCCACCGCGATCTCGGCCTGCACCCGCTGGGCGTTGAGGGCCCGGATATCGGCCAGGGTCTCGTCCAGGGTCGCCTTGGCGCTGTCATGGTCGGCCGTGCTGCCAAGACCTCTTGCGACGATCTGCCGCTGGCGCTGGTATGCCAGGCGGGCATTGCGAAGGGTGGCCTCTTTGGAATCCAGCTGGGCCTGGAGGTTGTCGCGCTGGGCCAGGGCATCCTTGAGGGCGTTCTGCTGGGGCAGATCGTCGATCTCGACCAGCAGCTCCCCCTGTTTGACCTCCTGCCCCAGAGTCACGTGCAGTTTCTTGATCTGGCCCGACACCTGGGCGCCCACGCTCACCTGCTTGCGCGCCTTCAGGGTGCCGTCCGCCATGATGAGCTGCTCCAGATCCCGGATCTTTGCGCTGGCGGTGATGTAGTCGCTGGCGGGTGCCTTGGCCTGGGGGCGCCAGGCCAGCAACAGGGCGAGGGCGCACAGGGGCAGCAGCCAGAAGAGACGAGGGGAGAACGTGGGCATGACAACCTGTATCCTGAATGACGATCACGGCGGCACTCTACCCCAGAGCCGGGTTAAGGCTCTTTGCGCCAAGCGTAAGGGTTTCGTAAAAATGGCTGCCAAGTGCGTGGCAAGCGGCGAAAATGGCCGCCGACAAGGGAGACCGCATATGAAGATCCTGCTGGTGGATGACGATGCCGAACTGGGCGCCATGTTGAGTGAATACCTGGGGGGAGAAGGGTTTGATACCACCCAGGTGCTGACCGGAGGGGAAGGTGTGCACCATGCCCTCTCCGGCCGTTACAGCGCCCTGCTGCTGGATGTGATGCTGCCCGACTTGAGCGGCACCGAGGTGCTGCGCCAGGTGCGCCAGCGCAGCCGCCTGCCGATCATCATGCTGACCGCCAAGGGGGACAACGTGGATCGAGTGGTGGGACTGGAGATGGGGGCCGATGACTATGTGCCCAAACCCTGCTACCCCAGGGAGCTGGTGGCCCGGCTGCGGGCCGTTCTGCGGCGGGTCAACGAGGGGGGGAGCGCAACCCCCTCGCCGGATGCCCTCATCCTGGGGGATCTGACGGTCACCCCGGCCAACCGGGTCTGTCTCTGGCAGGGGGAGCCACTGGAGCTGACCGCCACCGAGTTCAACATGCTGGTGTTGCTGGTGCGAGCACCGGAGCAGGTGGTCACCAAGGACACCCTCTCCCTGCAAGGGGTAGGGCGCCCGAGGGAGGCCTATGATCGCAGCGTCGATGTGCACATCTGCAACCTGAGGCAGAAACTGCAGCAAAAAGCGGGGGAGGCCGTCACCATAGAGACGGTGCGCAGCATAGGGTACAAGATACGGTGATCCTCAAGGGACGTTTGTTCTGGAAGATTCTGCTGGGGTTCTGGCTGGCCATCGTGCTGGTCAGCCAACTGCTCTGGCTCGGTTTTCGTGCCGAGCGTGACCCCCCGGAAGAGCACCTGGCCCAGCAGTTGGCGAGCCAGCATCTGGAGATGGCGGCAGCCGTGCTGGCAAAGGGGGGAATCGAGGCTGCGACGGCATTGAGCCAGGCCATGTCGCCGCCGTTGCTGCAGATAACACTCCTTGATGTCTCCGATGCGCCTCCCCGGCCAGCGCCCCGGGCATCCAGGCTGCCAGCCTCCGGGGAACCTGGCCCGGGCAGCGTGCTGACACGCACCGTGATTGCCAGCGACGGGCAGACCTATCTGCTGCAGACCAGAGCGGACCCGCGCGTCCTCCCCGGCGGGCTTGCTCCCGGCCCCCTCTCCTGGCTCAACATTCCTCCGCCCATGCTCTGGATTGGCGGCCTGGGGGGACTCTTGTTCAGCATTCTGTTCGCCTGGCACCTGACCCGGCCCATGAACGCCCTGCGGCGCAGCTTCGATCGGGTAGCCAGAGGGGATCTGGAGGTCAGACTCTGGCCCGCTCTGCGCTGGCGCCGGGACGAGCTGACGGAGGTGGCGAAGGAGTTCGATCTCATGGTGGAGCGGTTGCAGCAACTGGTCGAGGGGCGCGAGCAGCTGCTTCACGACGTCTCCCACGAGCTGCGATCCCCCCTGGCCCGCATCCAGATGGCCATCGGCCTGGCGGAGCAGCGCCCGGAGAAGGCGAGCGACGCCCTGGCGCGGATCCGGCTCGAGACGGAGCGGATGGACAGGATGATAGGGGAGCTGCTGACCCTCTCCCGTGCCGAGCAGGGCCACGGGCTTGAGCAGAGCCACTACGACCTGCTGGCGCTGGTGGAGACCGTCGTCCAGGATGCCAGGTTCGAAGCCCAGCAATCCGGAGTCGAGATAGCGCTCGAGGCGGCGCTGGGGGAGGGTTGCCTCCTGCTGGGGCATGCCGAGCTGGTGCGCCGCGCCGTGGATAATGTGGTGCGCAACGCCCTGCGTTTCTCGCAGTCGGGCCAGATGGTGAATGTTCGCGTGCTGCGCCTGGGCCAGGAGATGCAGCTCTCCATCGCCGATCGGGGGCCCGGGGTGGAGGAGGGGAAGCTGGCGGGGATCTTCGACCCCTTCGTGCGCATCGGCTCACCCCGCATGGGCAAGGGCTACGGGCTCGGGCTCGCCATCGCCCGCAAGGCGGTGATTCTGCAGGGCGGTACCATCCAGGCGCGCAATCGCGCACAGGGGGGGCTGAGAGTGACCATGACGCTGCCAGTGCATGACCCGTCCTGAGGTACGCGGCTCAGACCCGAGTGGGGTAAAACCCCTGTAATGAAAGAGGGGGCCAAGGCCCCCTGCTCGTATCTGTTCCTCCGTGCGATTCAGCGCAGCGCCGCTGGCGGCGGCACCTCGGTGTAGCGCCCGTCTATTTCTCGCAGGTAGTAGTGACCCTCCCTGACGTAATAGCGGCGGCCATCCAGATCAAGAGGGATGAGCCCTGTCTCTGCCACCACCAGGACCTGAGGAGGCGGGGAGACCACCACATAGTGGTTCTCCTGCCGGCGGTAGAAAATGCCGTCGAGCACATAGTAGGTGAGCCCGGCCAGCAGCAGTGTTTCCACCCCTCCCGGCAGCCTGTCGACGCGGTGGCCGAAGCCAGGGCCAGCCCCATGGCCGTACTGCGGGGCAGGGCTCTCCCATCCGCCCGGTCTGCCAATGTTCCCCGGACCCGCCATGGCGGGCAGGGCGATGGCCATGGCAAGCAGCCAGAGTGAAGGGCGGTGCAGACTCATCTCACTGCCCCTTGAGCGGCGCACCGGCGGGCTGGGGTTTGAGTGGCTGGGGCGGCAGTTCGCGCACGCTGACCGTGACCTCGTAGCGGGTATCCGGCTTGGCGGCATCAATGTTTTTGGACAGCGCCTGGACCAGGGCCTGGGGATCCGCCCCCTGCTTGCTGGCGTGATAGAGCACGGAGGAGGACGGTGTCATGGGGCCTCCTTGGCGGGCGCCCATCGGGGGCGGCATCTCGCCTGCATGAAGGAGCGTGGTGCCCAGCAGCAGGGCAAGGGCGACAGGATAGCGTGACATGATGATGACTCCATTGATGGGAACGCCCCCATCAAACGCGACGCGTGCGCCCGGCTCAACCACCTTTACACCCTCTTTTCGCCCTCTTTACAGTTGTGACAACGGGCGCCGTGGCGCTCGTTGTGTGTCGTGAACCGCTCGCCGGATCAAAACTCGTTGGAGAGCGCCTTGTAACCCTTGACGAGGTCGATGTTGGTGTGAGCCACATCCTCGGAGAACTCGGTGGCGTCCACGGTGACGCGCGGGATCTGCGCCAGATCGCTCTGCTGGTTGATGCGGGTGGTGGAGGGGACATAGAAGCCGGGGGGAATATCGCAGCCATCGACCACGGAGTTGTGGCGCACCACGGACCCTTCGCCGATGTGGCAGTTGAACAGCACGCTGTTGAAGCCGATGAAGACCCGGTTACCCACTTCGCAGGGGCCGTGGACGATGCTGCGGTGGGCGATGGAGCTGAACTCGCCGATGGTGACGGCAGCGCCGGATTTGGAGTGGATGACGACGCCATCCTGAATGTTGGAGTTGGCGCCGATGACGATGGGTTCCATGTCACCGCTCTCGTCCACTTCGTCTGCGCGGATCACGGCATAGGGGCCGACAAACACGTTCTCCTTGATGATCACCTTGCCACAGATGATGGCGGTCTTGTCGATATAGGCGGATTCGTCGATAACGGGCAGGTGACCTGAGGGATTCTTGCGGATCATGTTACGTCCTGTTGCTGATGAAATCGGGGAAACGTGGCGCGTCATGAAGGCCCGCCGGAGAGCCAGCTTACGCCTCTGATCCGGCAGGGGAAACCTTTTATTGGTCTGACCCATAGTGAGTAAGGCCATTTTGAGCGATTGTTCTTTGACTCCCTGTTATGGGAGCATGAGGGCGCAAAATGGGGCGCAACCGGGTGCAAAGAGATGAGGGGGAACGAGAGATGAAGCAGGTCATGGTATGGCTGGTGGGGTCGCTGTTGTGGATCTCCGCCGCCCAGGGCAAAGGCTATGCGGGGGAGTTTGACTATTACGCCATGGCACTCTCCTGGTCGCCCGAGCATTGCGCCATCAAGCCAGGGGATCGGGAGCAGTGCGCCCGCAAGCTGGGGTTCGTGCTGCATGGGCTCTGGCCCCAGTATCAGCGCGGCTACCCCGCCAGCTGCACCCGCGAGCGGCTGGATGCGGATATGGAGCAACAGTTTGCCGGGCTCTACCCCAGCCGCTTCCTCTATCGCCATGAATGGGAGAAGCACGGCACCTGTTCCGGGCTGAGCCAGGAGGCATTTCACCAATTGGCCAGCGATCTGCGCCAGAAGGTGAAGATCCCGGCCGCCTATCAATCGCCGGAAGAGCCGCTGCGCAAAACCAGCTTCCAGCTCAAGGCCGATCTGGCGAGCGCCAACCCGTGGCTGGCCCCCGACAACATCACGGTGGCTTGCGCTGATGGGGGCCGTTTCCTGCGGGAGATCTACATCTGCATCAACAAGCAGGGAACGGATGCCGTCCCCTGCTCCGACGAGATGCAGAAGCGGGAGCGCCGCTCCTGTGGCCAGCCGGACTTCCTGCTGCGCAGCGTGCGTTGACACTTCACGTTCGGGCCCTTCGCGGGCCCGATGTGCAATGAACCTCAAGGAGCCTGATGGATGAAAGCCAAGACAGGATGTCTGGCCGGGAACTGGACAGGCGATATCGCCAGACGACGTGTCAGCACGTCAGGTGCGATCTGCCGACTCAACCCGCCTCTGGCGCACAATCAGACTGACCATCAGAAACAGGAAACCATCATATGACGCTCTTTGCCGAACTGGGGATGCGCTATCCCGTCATTCAGGCCCCCATGGCGGGCGTGCAGAACAGCGCCCTGGCGATGGCGGCGACCAGTGCGGGGGCACTGGGCTCCCTGCCTGCCGCCATGCTGAGTGGTGCCGAGCTGCACCAGGAGCTGAGCCGCCTCGCCGCCAGCGGGCCAGGCCCATACAACATCAACTTCTTTTGCCATCGGCAGCACGAGCCGGAACCGGCAGCGGAGCAGCGCTGGCGCCAGGTACTGTTACCCTATTACGCCGAGTTCGGGGTGGATGCCGCGGCGCCGTCGCGAGCCCCCTCTCGGGCCCCCTTCAATGACGAGCATGCGGCCCTGCTTGCAGAGTTCAGACCTGCCGTGGTCAGTTTCCACTTCGGCTTGCCCGAGCCCGAATTGCTTGCCCAGGTAAAAGCCACAGGCGCAAAAGTGTTTGCCAGCGCCACCACGGTGGCAGAAGCGCAGTGGCTTGCTGACCACGGAGCCGATGCCGTCATCGCCCAGGGGCTGGAGGCGGGTGGCCATCGCGGTCACTTCCTGAGTGAGGATCTCAGCTTGCAGCAGGGCACCTTTACCCTTCTGCCACAGGTAGTGGCGGCAGTAGCGATCCCGGTCATCGCCGCCGGGGGCATAGTCGACGGCAAGGGGATCAAGGCTGCCTTGGCACTGGGGGCCAGCGCAGTCCAGGTGGGAACGGCGTTCCTCTGCTGCCACGAGGCGACGACCTCGCCCCTGCACCGTGCGGCGCTGCAGGGGAGGCATGGCCAACACACCGCACTGACCAATCTGTTCAGCGGCCGTCCGGCGCGGGGCATAGTCAACCGCTTGATGCGGGAACTCGGCCCTCTTTCGGTGCTGCCGCCAGACTTCCCGTATGCCAGCGGCGCATTGGCTCCGTTGCGTGCCGCAGCCGAAAAGGCGGGTGACCGCGGTTTCTCGCCACTCTGGGCCGGGCAGAATATATCGGGCTGCCGCTCCATGGCGGCAGCCGAGCTGATCGCTGCCTGGGTTGCTGAGGCAGGACTGGTCTGAGCGTCACTTTGCGATTCTCTTCCTTTAAATACGGATTGATATGGTCAGCAACCCTTCGAACAGGAGACGGGCAGAGAGGAACGGGAGGTAATAGGGTGCAGAATGAGCCCTTCTGGGGCTTGCCCTGTGGGTAAGTCTGTATAAAAACTGTGTTTTGATATGAATAACTAAGAATTGGCATTTTTTCGCAATTTTATTGCGATGAGAGCTTGCCAATGTGATCTATGTCTCTATAATGCGCCTCCATCGACAGGGCAAGCGGCAACGCAAACAAGCCGGTCGGTAGCCTCGAAAAGCCTTTGAAAATAAGGCTTGACTCGAGAAGGCGGTTGAGTAGAATGCCACTCCCGCAGCAGCCAAAAGCTGCGTCGCTCTTTAACAATTTGAATCAAGCAATCTGTGTGGGCACTCGCAGCATCGAGCATCAAAAACAATTTTTGATATCAATGTCTGATGAAGTGACCAAAGCAACGAAAGTTGCAGCAGTTAATTCAGCAATTCATTGAGCCGCCAACTCCTTGGTAACAAAGAGTGGCAACCAAACTTAAATTGAAGAGTTTGATCATGGCTCAGATTGAACGCTGGCGGCAGGCCTAACACATGCAAGTCG
>NZ_JAPDBZ010000013.1:0-47405 GCF_027705505.1 Aeromonas sp. QDB56 | reverse complement strand
AGGTGTTCAATCAACGTCATAGCGCGTGCCTCCTGCATGGAGACGCGATTAGATCACAGACGATCTGCCTGTTCAAATTTCATTAACAAAGTGCGATCCCGCCCTGGCTGCTGCTGGGCGTTGACCTCTGCCTGGGTCATCACAGCGGCAAGCTCGGTGGCGGCGGAGGCCACATTGCCGCTGATGCCGGTCAGGGTCTGGATGGTGTTGGCAAGCTGGCTCAGGGTCCGGTTGATATCCCTGGCGAGCTGGCCCAGCTCGTTGTTGCCTTCGGCATTGGCACGCACGTTGAAGCGGCCGAGGGCGACGGCGTGCATCACCTCCTGCAACTGGCCGATGGGCTGCACGATGCGCCCGGAGATCCACCAGCCACCCAGCAGGGCCGCGATCAGGGTGCCCCCCATCAGCAGCAGGGTGCGCAGCAGGGTCGCGCGGTCGTGGGCCTGCTCCTCGGCAATCTCAGTCTGGGTCAGCTGATTGATGTGGACGGACATGGCATCGATCTGCTTGATGAGCGCCTCCCCCAGATCGCGAAAGTGCAGGCGGGCCTGCTCATAGGCGGCGGGATCGCCACTGCCTTGGTACTTGGCGGTCAGCAGGGGCAGCATGCTGCTGCGGGTATGGCCGAGGTAGGCCTGCAGGGCGGCCGCGACCTGACGGTTGTCCTGCTCGGCACCGGTGACAACCAGTCTGGTCAGGATGGCGCCAATCTCCTGTTCGGCGGCGGAGAGCTGGGCCGGCAACTGGGCGAAGAGGGCCTCATCGTAGAGGCCTTAGATGGCGTTGGTGCGCAGCCGGTAGGTGGCGTGGATCAGGGCCGCAATGTCGTCCTTGTGGCGGGTGACGCTGGCGGTGGTTTCATTCATGTCCTGAATGGCACCGTCGATTTCCTGTTTGCTGATCACGGCCATCAGCAGCATCAACAGGCTGGCGAGCAGGAGAGGGATAAGCACTTGAAGACGAATGGACAGATTATTCAATGACATGAAAGATCCTAACCCGAAAGAGGAGTGAGGCGGTATCTTACACAGACGCGACAATCCTTGTCACAGGGTTTTTAATGCTGAATTCTTGCTGAATGAAAAGGTTTTTCTTGTGTTAAAAGAGTGTGATAGGCAAGATCGTCTGCTTGTTACCCTGGAGGTGTAGTGTGTCCGACTGGATTGATCCCGCCATCTTGGCGCTCTTTATTCCCACGTTCTTTTTTGTCTCAGTAACCCCCGGTATGTGCATGACCCTGGCGATGACCCTGGGCATGAGTCTGGGGGTGCGCCGTACCCTGCACATGATGTGGGGGGAGCTTGTCGGCGTCGGCCTGGTCTCCGTGCTGTCGGTGGTCGGGGTGGCGGCAGTCATGCTCAACTACCCGGCCCTGTTCTCAGCATTCAAATATGTAGGTGGCGCCTACCTGGTCTGGCTTGGCATCCAGATGTGGCAGGCCAAGGGCAAGATGGCCATCCCGGCGGATCTCTCGGCGGGCCAGCAGACCAGCTCCATGGGGCTGGCCGTGCAGGGGTTCGTGACCGCCATCGCCAACCCCAAGGGGTGGGCCTTCATGGTCTCCCTGCTGCCCCCCTTCATCAATGCGGCCAAGCCGATGGCACCCCAGATAGGGGCCCTGGTCGCGCTCATCCTGGTCATCGAGTTCTCCTGCCTGATGCTCTATGCCAGCGGTGGCCGCACCTTGCGCCATTTCCTCGCCAAGAGCGGCAATGTCACTCTGATGAACCGGATCGCGGGCTCTCTCATGCTGTTTGTCGGGGTCTGGCTGGCCTTCGGTTAAACACCCGCTCAATCAGCCGCCCTATGTGACGCCATGGGGCACCTGAAGAGAGATGATGCAAAAAGGCCACCTCCCTGCTCGGGAGGTGGCCTTTTACATAGGCCCGTTTTTCATGGACTCATGGGGTCAGTCGGTCAGGCAGTCCGGATCGAACACGTATTCCCCGGCCAGCCAGCGCAGGATCTCGTTCACGCAGGCCTGATCCTGGAAAGGCAGGTAGCGGCTCTTGAGGTGGATGACCTGCTCGGGGGTGAGCTGGGTCAGACCGATGTCCTGGAAGAGCGGCAGGTCGGCCTGGATCATGGCGGAGATCTGCGGCCCGCAGGTGGCGTTGAGGGAAGCGTGCAGCGCCTTGTCAGGATCGTACTGCTTGCCGAGCTTGTAGCTCATGGGCAGGGTGGCGAGCGGCAGGGCCGAGAGGGCCGCCTGCTTCATGGGATTGACCGCATGGCCGCTCACGAGATCCGCCAGCTCTGCCGGACGGTTTTCGAAGGCGCGCAGGTGCAGGAAGCTGCTCGCCTTGCTGCCGTCATTGACCGGATAGTTGTCCCACAGGAAGGGTTTGCGATGGAGCCAGTCTGCGGCCTGTTTGAGGTGGGCAGCCGGATACTCGGTGGAGCAGACTTTGGGGCCGGTCCAGAAGACATCGATGCGCTTGTCGAGCCCCTGACCCAGATCCTGCAGATAGTGGGGGGGCATGGCACCGAACACCTTCTCCAGCACGGGATCCGTGCTGTAGTAGCTGGGGCAGAACAGCAGGCGGCCTGCATCGGTGTGGGCCGCGATGTCGTGGGCGATGGTGAGCTGCCAGTGGGCGAGATCAGGGGTGTCCCCCTTCATGTCGTCAAACAGGATCGCCAGGATATCGGGCTTGAGCGCCTCCTCGATGAGCCTCACCTTCTCCAGCAGGGCGGGTCGCTGGCGGGCATAGTCGTGATGGGCCCCCATGGGGCTCAGGCCCACCCCGAAGGCCAGACCGTTCTCCCGGCACTGGCGGGCGAGCTGGCACAGGGCTTCAAGCTGGTCGGCGGGCCAGGGTGTGGCCCAGTGCTTGCGCAGGTAGCCGTCTTCCTTGGGGGCGTAGAGGTAGAAGCCATAGCCGTGGCGGGGCAGCCACTGGGCGTAGCGGGCACGGGCTTCCCAGCTCCAGCCCTTGCCAAAGAAACCCTCGATGAGGCCCAGCTTGGGCGAGGGAGGATACAGACCGGACAACAGGGTTTGATAAGGCATGGTTCACTCCCTTCTCACACAAATGCGGGCTACGATGGCCGGCGCCTAGACGGGGTCTTCTTCCAGGAAGCGTACCCCTATCTTGCGGGGTTCACCCTCTTCCATTTCCGCCACCGTCCAGAGCAGTCCCTGCCAGGCGACATGGTCACCGACCACCAGATTATCGCCCAACTGATGGGCAATAAAATCGCCGAGGCTCTGATCCGCCACCTCGCTCACATCCAGCCCGTAGAGCGGGGCGAGATCCACCAGCCTGGCGTTGGCCTCCAGCAGGAAGTCACCGAAGAAGCGCGGGCCCAGATCCTGCTCCGGCGCCTGGCTGAAGAGCTGACCGAGGGCGGGCAGGTCGTGCTCGTGGCCGATGACGCACAGGATGTCATCGGATTGCAGGCAGGTACTGCCCGAGGGGTGGAGCAGCTCCTGGCCGCGGAACAGGGCGCAGATGCGGGTGCCTTGGGGCATGCGCAGCTCCCGCAAGGGCGAACCGATGCACCACTTCTCGGCGCTCAGGCGATAGACGAAGGTTTCCCACTGGCTGTCGAGATCGATTTCCAGCCCAGAGCGGTTGATGGGAGAGGGCGGTGCGGGCACCTCCACTCGCGCCAGCTTTGATGCCAGCGGCAGCGAGCTGCCCTGCAGGATCAGCGAAACCAGCACCACGAAGAAGGCGACATTGAAGTAGAGCTGGGCATTGGGCAGCCCCGCCATCATGGGGAAGACCGCCAGGATGATGGGCACGGCGCCGCGTAGCCCCACCCAGGAGATGAACCAGCGCTCGCGGGGCGCGAAGTTCTTGAACGGCAGCAGTCCAATCCAGACCGACACCGGACGGGCAAACAGGATCATCCACATGGCCAGTGCCAGTGCCGGCAGGGCGATGGGCAGCAGCTTGTGGGGCGAGGCGAGCAGCCCCAGCACCAGGAACATGCCGATCTGGCTGAGCCAGGTCAGGCCGTCCAGCACGGAGAGGGTGGTGCTGCGGCTGCGCAGGGAGAGATTGCCAAGCAGCAGGCCGGTGAGGTAGATGGCGAGGATGCCGCTGCCCCCCACCGCCGTGGTGAGGGCGAAGATGAGCAGGCCGCCGCTCACGGTGAGCAGGGGATAGAGACCGGGGGCGAGCTTGGCACTGTTGATGAGCTTCCACAGCAGCCAGCCCCCCGCAAGGCCGATGCCAGCGCCCAGACCAAACTGCTTGACGAGTTGCAGCAGCAGGAAGCCGGCATCCAGCCCCTGCTGGGCGGTGGCCAGCACCTCGATCAGGGTGACGGTGAGAAAGACCGCCATGGGATCGTTGCTGCCCGATTCAATCTCCAGGGTGGCGCTGACCCGCTCGTTGAGGCTGCGCCCGCCGAGCAGGGAGAAGACCGCCGCCGCATCGGTGGAGCCGACGATGGCACCGATGAGCATCCCCTGCATCAGGTTGAGGTCGAACAGCCAGGCGGCGGCGAGGCCCGTGAGGCCTGTGGTGATGGCCACCCCGACCGTGGCCAGCGAGAGCGCGGGCCAGAGCGCGACCCGAAAGGAGGAGACCCGGGTGCGCATGCCGCCGTCCAGCAGAATGATGGCCAGTGCCAGGTTGCCCACCAGGTAGGCGACCGAGTAGTCGGCGAAGTGGATGCCGCCGGGACCATCCTCACCCGCCAGCATGCCGACGGCGAGGAAGATGACCAGGATGGGGATGCCGACTCTGGAGGAGAGTGCGCTCAACAGGACACTGGCACCCACCAACAGGGCACCGATTAAGAAGAAACTGTTGACGGTGGTGGCATCCAATGGCGAACTCCTTATGGCGGGCTGCAAAACAGGCACATTATATGCAGATTGACCCCCTTTGTGTGGCTTAATTGTGCATTGTTTTGCAGTTTTTTACGTTTGTTGCGCAGTTTTCAAGCAGGGCGAGGGTGGAGTGCCCGCGCGGGAAAGCGCAGGGAAAGGGGGCAATGGATGGGGCTTTCAGTGCAGGCAGAGGGGGGCGGCAGAGGGCGAAAAAAAAATGCCGTGGACGGGAAGGGGGCAGGAGCGCCGACGGGCTCCTGCGAGGGGGTCAGTCGTCCTCGTCGTCCTTGACCTCCCGGATCTTGTCCTTGTACTTGGGCAGCTGTTTCTCGAGCTGCTTCATGTCCTTAATGGCGTTGAGAAACAGGCCGAGCAGAAACAGCAGCGGCAAGCCTATCCATAACCACAAGCTCATCAGAATCTCCTTTCGTGGTGTGCCGGGGTGACATAGCGGGCCAGGATCTCGTCGAGATGAGCCAGGATGCACTCCTTGCCTTCAATATCCGCTCGTTCCAGACAAAGCGCCAGCGCCGCCGGATCCAGGGCCAGCCCGTCGGATTCGGGCGCGAAGCTCAGGTGCCAGGGCTCGTAGGCCACCCCCTGATCCGGTTGCTCCCCTTTTGCATAGGGCAGGAAGAAGCCGAAGTCGTTCATGTGATCGTCCAGCCATTCGCGCAAATCGGCAAACCAGCCGTCCGCCTCGTACTCCCAGGGTTCCAGCGCGAGCCGGGTGCCGGCGGGCAGGCAGTCCGGATCGTAGATGTCGAGATCCGTGCCCCAGTGATGGCGGCTGGTGCCGGGCAGGGCGCTCCAGTGCAGGATGGCGTGCAGTCGCTCGGTCTCGCCCAGTTGCAGGGCATCGAGGGGCTGGTTGTGCGCATCCAGCAGAGGGCGCTCCCCGCGCCATTTGCCGTTCCAGATGGCGAGCTGGCGCTCGAAGCCGCGCCAGCTGGAGGCCGCCTGCAGGTTGAAACCGGCATGGGCGGCAGCCACCTGCATGTCGTTGAAGGCCGCCGCGGTGGCGGCGGTCAGACGATGGGGGCCGCGCCCCACCAGGATGAGGTGGCTCTCATCCAGCCCAAGCAGTTGATCCTGATTCATGGTCTGGTCTCTCTTGTCCGGAGCGCCGCTCATGCCAGCAGTCGTGCCAGCACCCCTTGGTACATGTCCGCCAGCAGATCCAGATCGTCCGCCTTCACGCACTCGTTCACCTTGTGGATGGTGGCGTTGACCGGGCCGAGCTCGATGACTTCCGCCCCGGTGGGAGCGATGAAGCGCCCATCGGACGTGCCCCCCGTGGTGAGCAGGGCCGGCTGCTGGCCGTTCACTGCCGCCACGGCGGCGACGGTGGCGTCCAGCAGGGCGCCGGTGTCCGTCAGGAAGGGCTGGCCGGAGAGGGTCCACTTCAGCTCGAAGTCCAGGCCATGACGGGTCAGCAGCGCCTCGACCCGCTCGCGGATAGCCGCATCGGTGAGCTCGGTGCTGAAGCGGAAGTTGAACTGGACCTGCAACTCCCCCGGGATGACGTTGGAGGCGCCGGTGCCGCCCTGGATGTTGGCGATCTGGAAGCTGGTGGGGGGGAAGTAGGCGTTGCCCTTGTCCCACTCGATGGCGGCGAGCTCCGCCAGCGCCGGGGCCGCCTTGTGGATAGGGTTGTCCGCCAGATGGGGGTAGGCGACGTGGCCCTGCACCCCGCGCACCAGCAGATCGCCGGTGATGGAGCCGCGACGGCCGTTCTTCACCACGTCCCCGACCTGGGCGGTGGAGGAGGGTTCGCCGACGATGCACCAGCGGATCTTCTCGTTGCGTGCCTCCAGGGTGTCGATGACGCGCACCGTGCCGTTGATGAAGGGCCCCTCTTCATCCGAGGTGATGAGAAACGCGATGGAGCCCTTGTGGTCCGGGTGCTCGGCCACGAAGCGCTCGGTCGCCACCACCATGGCGGCCAGAGACCCCTTCATGTCGGCGGCGCCCCGGCCATGGAGCATGCCGTCCTTGATGGTCGGCTCGAATGGCGGGGTGTCCCACTTCTCCAGGGGGCCGGCGGGTACCACGTCGGTGTGGCCGGCGAAGCAGAAGAGGGGACCCTCGCTGCCACGGCGTGCCCAGAGGTTGGTGGTGTCCTCAAAGACCATGGGTTCGATGACGAACCCCAGGCGTGCGAGGCGCTCCGCCATCAGGGTCTGGCACCCTTCATCCAGGGGGGTCACGGAGGGGCGGCTGATCAGATCCTTGGCCAGTGTGATGACGTCCGACATCGGTGTTCCTTAACAGAAAAAGTTAACGGGAGAAGAGGGATTGATAGAGGTCTGCCTTGAAGCCCAGGGTCAGGGTACCGTCCTGGTCCAGCAGCGGGCGCTTGATCATGGCCGGGTGGGCCAGCAGCAGGTCACGGGCCTTGGCGGTGTCGAGCCCCTGTTTTTCTGCTTCCGGCAGGGCGCGGAAGGTGGTGCCACGGGTGTTGAGCAGGGCTTCCCAGCCCAGCTTGGCGAGCCAGAGATCGAGCTGTTCCGGGCTCAGACCGTCGGCGCGGTGATCATGAAAGCGGTAATCGATACCCGCCTCTTCCAGCCACTTGCGGGCCTTCTTGATGGTGTCGCAGTTCTTGGGGGAAATGCCGTAAAGTACGACTTTACATTCGCTCTTGTTTTCCATGGGGTTCACCGTGTTCCGTTTGATGGGCTGTAGCATACAGACGATCTCCACGCATGGAAACGAGGCCGCTTTGGGTTAGCCACCATGGTAGAAGGCTTGCATTGGTCGATATGATCGATGTTTGGCAAAAAAAAACACAATGAATATTGTTAGAAGTGCCGTCATTCTGGTAGGCTCACCTCATCTTAGTTCTCAGCCTTGTTCACTACTTCCTGAATGTGGGCCAATGTAAAAGGAGTTGTCATGAGCCGTCCCCCGAAGGCGTATTCCTACATTCGATTCAGTACCCCAAAGCAGGCACAGGGAGACAGTTATCACCGTCAGCTTCAGAAGGCTACCGACTACTGTGCCAAGCACAATCTCCAGCTTGTAGAGAAGACGATTGATGACCTTGGTACGAGTGCATTTCGTGGGGCTAACATGACGGAAGGAGCCTTGGGTCGCTTCTTTGATGCAGTGAAGAGTGGAAAAATTGAGCAAGGTTCTTATTTATTGGTCGAGTCAGTAGACCGCCTAAGTCGACAAGCTGTTGAGGCAGCTCTAAGTCAATTCCTTGCCATCATTAGTGCAGGCATAGTGATCGTTACCCTTGATGATAATGCGGTGTATCGCTCAGGGCAGGTTGAGACTCAAAATCTATTGCTTTCTATTATGTTCATGGTGCGTGCTAATAACGAGTCAGAAACTAAGAGTGACCGTAGTCGCAAAGCTTGGGACAAAGGCCGCAAACAGGCCAGAGACAACAATCAAGTAATGAAAAACTCTCGTCTTCCCTCATGGCTGAAATGGGAGGAGGGTAAGATCATGCCAATCCCCGAACGAACAGCCGTTGTGAACGAGATGTTTGAGTTGGCCAAATCCGGCTGTGGCTATGAGCAAATAGCCAAGATCTTTCTGGATAAGGGTTATAAGACTTTTGGAAAAGAAACTGACTGGCGTCCAGCAGGCATTCAAGCGGTTATTAAGAGCGAATCTGTGATTGGGGTATTTCAGCCACATCAAATAAAGGATGGCAAGCGAATTCCGGAGGGTAGCCCTATCTGGGGATATTATCCGGCAATAGTCGAGCCAATATTATTCAACGAAGTGCAGCATATTATCAGCCAGAGAAGTAATCATAGTGGTTCCTATCGGAAAGGCACTTATAACAACCTCTTTAGCGGTATACTTCGTTGTCAGTGTGGGGAGGCGTTACGCTACCAAAATAAAGGACGAGTAGGGAGCCCTCGCAACTATCTTGTTTGTCCTAAGCAGAATATCACAGGGTGCAATCTGCCAAACATGCTCTATAACAAAGTTGAGCCTCAGTTATTACAAGCAGTCTGCATTCTATCAGAAGTAATGCAAAGACGGGTGGGGGAGAATGAGAAGGTTTTATCTCTAAAAGAACAGTTGGCCACATTGACTGCTCAGCTCGATGTTGAGAGTAGAAAGAAGAGTAAAGCAGCTCAATCCATATTAGATTTTGATGATGATGCTACTTTTCGAAAAGAATTTGTAAAGATTAAAGCTAACTGCGAAGCCTTAGAGGAAAAAATACACGAAATTGAGAGCGAGCTCATGAGCCTAGAGCTGTCAGAAAAAACTATTCTCAATCTACTGAAACCAGAAGAACTGATCAGCACTGAGCAGCGTCAACTATTTAATAGCCAATTGAAAGCAGTGCTGAAAGAGATCAAATTTAGCTACGATGGTTATGATCTGGCCGCAGTATTTAAGGGGCTAGATGATAAATTCATGCTAGAGCAAGCTTTCAAACCCAAGCTGGCAGGTAGTAGCGTTAGAGATCTCAGTGGTGAGGAGTTGTTAAGGACAACCTCAGAGGCTCCCTATATTGATGCTGCGTGGGTGAAGGGTGAGACCGATGAGTATGAGTCACATCGGAAAGATGCGTCCAGCGGTCTGGATGATGAGTTTGAGGACTTGAGTTTACAAGAGTCAAAGTGAAGGCATTACAAGGGGAGTTGGACGTGGTAGGCATCTTTGTTGGGCACCACTCACAGAGGGGCATCGACCCAAAAGCATTGCTCTCGCAGATTCCTGGATTCAGTCAGCGAAGCACTCGACGATTCAGTCAGTACGTCAAGCGGGCAATCGCCAACATCCAGCAGGTGCAGGGACTCGACCTTCCGGAGGTTCCCGAACCGGATAATGGATTGGGGACGTGGACTCCCTTACAAGCCTTGGCTGTGTTGACCTATGGCCCCAGCTCTCACTTAAACCTGAGGCTAATAGCGGAGATCGAGCAGCTTACCGGGCTGGAGTTACCACATGATGAAAGGCAAAGCCGCCATGAGGCTGCATTTTATGTGGAATACTTGGCCCCGCTGGTTACTTACTTTCAAATGCAGCAACCGGGTTTGCGAATGGAGGTGATCCCGCAGTTCGATTGCGACCCTTACCGGGTGGATTTTCGGGTAGATTTGCAGTGGTTCGACCCAAACGGGAAGTATTTTGACAAACCGATCCGGCAGGAGGTGTACTTGCTGGAGTTTGATGAAGCCTATCATCTGGAGCCAGCGAACCGCCAAGCAGACCACCAGCGTGATGCCTACATCGAGCAGCAGACGGGCCTCAGACCGCTCAGGATACGGCACGAGGAACAAGAGCTGTGGGCCACCATCTGTCGTGCTCAGGGACGCATCCTAAGCGTGGAGGAGTACCTGCAAGGGCTGTTGATGGCTATGGCAGAGCCGGGTGATGGCCGACATCTTGATATCACGCGAGATTCTGCCCAGAGTGCTTATACCTGCGATCCAGCCGGGTATCTACGATATCCAGCTCAGCCGGGACGAGACCTTAAAGCGATAGCAGAGCGGCTTGGCTGGCGGTTGAGTCAGAGGCATAGCGGTAATCTGGCCTATCACCGTCTGACCCCGCCGCGAGTGACTGCCAATCGACACATTTCGGGGTGATGTGTCTGGTCGATTTGAGTCTCATCGACACATCCGACAGCGTGTTCATGGGCTTTTCGGTGGTATGTGTCTGGTGTTCCAGCTGTTCCAGCCCGATATATATACCCGTTTAGTTACACTGACTCTTATCTATTTACTGCACCGAGGGGGGAGCTTACCAGCCACCCGAAGGAGAGATTCCGAGAAGATTGCAACGATCTTGCCCGGTTGATTGCCCGGCAAAAACAATCCCAAACCCCACCAGCACAAGGAAAACGAGCAGGCAACATTCAGACCAAACGCAGGTATAAGCCAGATGAGACCAACACCATAGGAGAATCCCATGGAATACATCACATCTGGCCCCTTGTCGGGAGCCATCCAGCAAGGAGAAGGCGTATGAATGAGCAGCAAGGAAACCCGTTACTGAAAGCGTTGGAGGCGGCACTGCTGGCAGCCTTGGGCGTCCTCATTAAGGAGGCCGTCAACTCGATGCAGACACCGCCGCCCCCGCCGAAGGAGCCGGACGCTCAATAGACCATGCCCGTGTGACAGACCGGAAGCCCCCCCGGCAACCCCTGTCACACGGGTTGGTTTTCGAGTTTTGACACGTTTTTCTTGCAGGGTCTTGAGCCTATTGGGAGGCCATCATGGCAATCATCGGGTATGCCCGTGTCTCGACCACGGGGCAATCGCTGGAGCAGCAACTGATAGCTCTGGCGGAGTGTGAAAAAGTTTTTCATGAGCAGGTCAGCGGTAGCAAGACGGATAGGCCGCAACTACAGGCGATGCTCGAGTTCGCCCGGTCTGGGGACGTGCTAAAAGTCACCAAGTTAGATCGACTCGCTCGAAACACTAGGCACTTGCTGGAGATCACAGACCAGCTACACGCCAAAGGGGTAACATTGCAGATCCAGAATTTGGGCATCGATACGGCTACCCCGACAGGTAAGCTGATGTTGACCATGATCGGAGCTATCGCCACGTTCGAGCGGGAAATCATGCTGGAGCGTCAGGCGGAAGGGATTGCCTTGGCTAAGGCAAAAGGGGTCTACAAGGGCCGAAAGCCGACCGCGATGGAGAAGCGGGACGAGGTGCTGCGTCTTCTATCGCAGGGCATCGCTAAGGCATCAGTGGCAAAGCGGTTGGGTATCAGTGTGTCAAGTGTTCACCGGATACTGCATACATAACCATACTGCTATTATTTGGTGAGGGAAACCTCACTTTTAGCTAATCAAAACAATAATTTAGGGATGAAGATGAAAGCTGTTTTTGGGGCTGCCATGCTGGCAGTTGGATTAATAAGTGGGTGTGCGTCACTGAGTGAGCAACCATCCGGAGATGTGGTTGTTAAAAAAGACTCTTTCGAGGCGGAAAAGACAATAGTATCCGTAGATAGCATTCTGGGAATGGGTGAACAGTACAATTTGTTTATCAATCTGGAGTGGCATTCGGGTAGTAAGGATGTGTATCTGGACGCGATTTACCCTCAGATAGAGAATGTGGTAGCACTGAAAATCAATGCTGATGGTCAGATGATTGATGGGCGGGTTTGTAGTGCACATACAGACTTCGGAGCAACCGTCTACTCTGGTTTGATGTATGTATCTGTCCCTAGCTTTTCACTCCGTCGGTTCTGTATTTCTACGAAGGAATACGAAAAGATCGCTCAGTCTAAGCTTGTGAAGATGAAAGTCTCAACCTACACGAAGTACATGGTAGCTAGCTTCTCACCTGTAGGTAGCAAAGATGTATCCAACTCATCTACACATGCAAAAGCGTTTAGCGGGTTCACAACTGCGTTACGCCAGAATGGTGCTTTCTAATTGATTTTCCAAGCTTTAAGTAAATCAGTAAGCCTGTGGTTACCTCAGGCTTTTTTGTGGTTCTTCCATAATTAACCTCTCGCAGTTCTTGATGCCATAGAGGGTGGTGGCCATGGGGGATCCTTTGTCTGCGGGCCGGCGGCCCTGAAATCGTGCAAGGGCCCGATTCTGGCATTGTGGCCCCCCCATGGCAACGCTCATGGCCGGATGGGCTGGTTTTACCAGTCAGGCCGAGTGGAGAAGGGAGGGGCCGCGCACCAGCACACGCTGGTCTGGGACGGGATGCGCTGCGGTATCAAAGGGGGAGACCGGGGGCAGGAGGCCCTTATGCTGCACGCCTGGCCGGATAGGACGACAGGGGGCAGGGCGCCTCACAGGGAAGCACACCTGGCCGGATGGGGCCGCTGGGGCCGGGGAAGAAACGGCGGGGGCCAAAAACCAGAACGCGCCTGCTGGTCTGGGCACGTTCCGGATTCAGGGGGCGGCACTCAGTGCAGGGTGGTCCACTCGTGATCGAAGACCCGTGCCCGCTCTCAGGGGGCATCCGGCAGGCTGGAGGAGAGGCCGGCGTATTTGCCCACGTCATCCATCACGATGGCGGAGAGAATGGGCAGGTGATTTTCGGTGCAATACATGCGGATGCGTTGCAGCAGGGTACGCAGTTCATCCTGGCACTGCTCCAGCCCGGCCTGCCTGGCCAGTTTGGAGTAACGAATGGTGGTGCGTTCCTTTGCAGACTCGACGAGGATGTCCCACAGCTTGCAGTCGCAGGTCGGGGTGCCTGCGGTGGCTTGGTTTGTCATAACTCTCTCCGGTGCGAAATGGTCGCTCTGTGTCGACGGGCATCTTGGCCAGTTCACCCCGGCGGGATGTTGATCCAACGCAAACAAAGTGGCGGTTGTCGGTCAGGGATACCCTGGGGAGCATTCTAGATCCAGTTCTGTGATGTTAAATGTCGTTTTTAGTTTTATTTTTGGAATAAAAATCTACAAACGTTTGCTCTTTCCATCTTTATTGATGGTGATCAAGAGGAAAGGGGAGATCCACCACTAGATTGCGCTTCTCGATAATCTTGTCAGGAGTGCACCTTGGAACTCGTCTTCGTCTTGCTCGTGCTGATCGCCGTGGTCTACGGCATCATCAAGGATTACAACCCGCAGGCGGTGCTGGCGCTGGCGGGCATGGCCCTCTTCACCGTCGCCTACTGGCTGGGACTGCACCCCATTCTGCCCGCCGACAAGAGCACCGGCTTCGCCCTGTTCGACCTGTTCGAGGTGTTCAAGGGGATCTTCTCCTACCGTGCGGCGGGGCTCGGCCTCACCATCATGGCGGTGGCGGGCTTTGCCACCTACATGTCCCATATCGGCGCCTCCCAGGCCCTGGTGCGGGTGGCGGTCAAACCGGTGGCGGGCATCCAGTCCAGCTACCTGATGCTGGCCATCTGCTACCTGGTGGCGGTCTTCGTCTCCCTGTTCGTCACCTCCGCCACCGGCCTTGGCCTGCTGTTGATGGTCACCATGTACCCTGTGATGCGCAACCTCGGCATCAGCCCGGCTTCCGCCTGCGGCGTCATCGCCACCTCCCAGGCGTTCGAAATCGGCCCGACCCAGACCAACGCCATCTTCTCCGCCGGTCAATCCGGCATGGATCCCACCAGCTACTTCGTCGACTACCAGATCTGGCTGGTGGCCCCCATGCTGCTGGTGACCATGGTGCTGCACTTCTTCTGGCAGCGGCACTGTGACCGTCAGGAGGGCTGGGATCCGGCCCTGCATCGCGGCGAGCACGCGGAGCTTGACGAAAAAGGGGCGGACGAGGTGGCCGCGCCAACCTGGTACGGCCTGCTGCCCATCATCCCCTTCGTACTGATGATGACCTTCTCCAAGCTCCTGGTGACCAGCATCAGCGTCAGCGTGGAGGTGGCCATGCTGCTGTCGGTCTTTATCGGCATGCTGTGCGAGCTGCTGCGCACCCGCTCGGTGCGCACCGCCTTCGCGGGGCTGTCGAGCTTCCTCGACGGCATGGGCAAGGTGTTCGGCCCCGTGGTGGCGCTCATCGTCTGTGCCGAGCTCTTCGCCGAATCCCTCAAGGCCATCGGCGCCATCGATACCCTGCTGCACTCTGCCAGCAATGCCGGCATCGGCAGCGGCCTGATGACCCTGGTGATGGTGGGGCTCATCATGGTGGCGGCGGTCATCATGGGCTCGGGCAACGCAGCCTTCCTCAGTTTCTCCTCCCTGGCCCCCGCGGTGGCAGCCAAGTTTGGCGTGCCAGCGGTGACCATGCTGCTGCCGATGCAGCTCGCCTCGAGCATCGGCCGCACCGTCTCCCCCATCGCGGCGGTGCTCATCGCCTGTGCGGGCATCGCCAAGGTCTCTCCCTTC
This sequence comes from Aeromonas sp. QDB56, assembly GCF_027705505.1. Classification (NCBI taxonomy): domain Bacteria; kingdom Pseudomonadati; phylum Pseudomonadota; class Gammaproteobacteria; order Aeromonadales; family Aeromonadaceae; genus Aeromonas; species Aeromonas sp. QDB56. The sequence continues at coordinate 32,857 of NZ_JAPDBZ010000013.1, read as the reverse complement.
GTGGTGGTCAAGCGCACCAGCGTGCCCATGGCGGGGGCCCTGGTGACGGCGCTGCTCCTCAACTATCTGCTGTTCATGTAAAGGCTCTGGTGTAGTAGAGGCGGCGGCCAGTTGATCCACGCTGGCCGACCGCCGTTGACGAGACGGCGTCGAGTGCCCGCCCACTCTTATCGTTGCAAAAACAGTCTGTGTTTTACGCAGATTGTTCCATGGAGAAGACAATGAACGACCTCACGCGCCCGTTTTCCCTCGATACCTATCTGGCGGATCTCGCCCCGCTCATCAACCTCGACTGCGGCACCCGCACCCCGGCCGGGGTGGCCCGGGTCGCCGACATCATGACCGAGAAATATGAGGCCATCGGCTGGCAGGTGACCCGCCACCAGTTCGCCGCCGAGTGCGGCCCCTGCCTCGAGGCAACCAATGCCCCGGGGGCGGATCACTACGACGTCATGCTGGTGGGCCACATGGACACCGTCTTCCCCGAGGGGACGGCGGCCAAGCGACCGCTGAAAATCGAAGGCAATCAGGCCTTTGGCCCCGGCGTCTCGGACATGAAGAGCGGCCTGCTCTCTACCTGGTATGCCTTGAAAGAGCTGGACCCGGCCGTGCTGGCCAGGCTCAAGGTGCTGGTTTGCTGCAACTGCGACGAGGAGATTGGTTCCCCCTGGTCCAAAGCGTGGCTGGTGGAGCGGGCCAGACAGAGCGGCTGCGTGCTGGTGGCCGAGGCGGCCCGCCCGAGCGGGGATCTCATCAGCGCCCGCAAGGGCAATGCCAAGTACCGCATCACCTTCCACGGCAAGGCCTCCCATGCCGGTTCGGCCCTGGCACAAGGGATCTCCGCCATCACGGAGCTGGCCCACTGGGTGCTCGCCATCAACCAGCAGGTCAACATGGAAACCGGTACCACCATGAACGTGGGGGTGGTGCAGGGGGGGACCGGCGTCAACGTGGTGCCCGACTTTGCCGAGGCGATCGTGGATCTGCGCTTCTGGCGCAACGAAGAGGCGCAGGCGGTGCACGACCGGCTCACCTTCATGGCCAACAACCCCTTCCTCGCCGGTTGCCGGGTCGAGGTGGCGCGCCAGAGCTTCAAGCCCGCGATGCGCCCGAGCGGCGACACCGAGGCCCTGATGGCACTGGTGGAGGCGGCAGGCAGGGAGGAGGGAGTCCCTTTCACCTGGCTGGAGGCCGGTGGCGGCTCCGATGCCAATTTCACCGCGGCGGCCGGGGTGCCGTCCCTCGATGGCTTCGGCCCCATGGGGGGGGGCTTTCACTCGGAGGCGGAGTTCCTGCTGCTGGACAGCATCGAGCCGCGCATCCGCCTGCTTAAGCGGGTGCTGGGCAAGCTGGCCAACTAGGTCAACGTTAAGGACAAGCAAAACGGGAGGCCAGCGCCTCCCGTTTTTTATGTGTCGCCCTCGTGAGAGGTCATTCCTCGTCCTCCAGCAGATAGGCGAGGTGCTCCTGGCGCGCCACCTGCCAGTGGCCGAGTGTCAGCGGCGCCGCAAACCCGGGGCCGTCGGTCACCATGGTGTGGTACTCCCCCTGCTCGCCGCAGGCATCGAAGCCCCGGGTTGCCGCCAGTTGCTGCAGATCGCTGAGGGTGCCAGCATCGAGCCTGCGCCCCACCCACTCGGTGGCCAGTACCCGGGTATCGACGCAGGAGAGGTGGGCGACGATGCCGCGGGCCAGCATGTCCGCCAGCAACGCCTCGCGGGGTTGTTGCCAGAGCGGGGTGTGAACGGTGAGCCCCAGGGGGCGACAGCGCTCGCGGATCCAGTTCGGCGCGCCCCCCACGCTGTCGATGTCGCCGGTGACGACCCCATCGAGTTGCCACTCCTCTTTCAATGCCGCCAGGGCCCGTTCATAACCGAGATCGAACGGCGCTTCGATGGTGACCAGCCGATGGGGCAGTGCGAGGGCCGCCGCCTGACGGCGAACCTGTGACAGGGGATGGGCGAGAAAGCGGGGCGCTGGCGGGGCAAAGGTGATCAGGGCCACCACCTGATGGCCCGCTTCCCGGGCGTGGCAGAGGGCCTGCATGGCATCTTTGCCGCCGCTCCAGAGCAGGATGACGCGAGACATGGGGGATTTCCGCAAAGAAAAGAGGGGTCATGCTACCCAGAGTGGGGGGCGATGGCAAAGCGCGGGCCGGGGATGCGGGGATAAAAGCGGCTCCCACGGGGGAGCCGCTCGCACTGGGTGCCTGTTACAGCAGGATGCTGGTCAGGATGAAGCCCAGGGTACAGGAGGTCACCACCCCGATGAGGCCGGGAATGATGAAGCTGTGGTTGATGATGAACTTGCCGATGCGGGTGGTGCCGGAGCGGTCGAAGCCGATGCAGGCGAGATCGCTCGGGTAGGTCGGCAGCACGAAGTAGCCGTAGCTCGCCGGCAGGAAGGCGATCAGCAGCTTGGGTTCGACCCCCAGCGCCAGCCCCATGGGGGCGATGGCGGTCAGCGCCGCGGCCTGGCTGTTCACCAGCTTGGAGATGAGGAAGAGCACCAGGGCGTAGGTCCAGGGCTGGGCCTGCACCACGTGGGCCAGGGTCTCTTTGAGCAGCGGCATGTGGGCCTGGAAGAAGGTTTCGCTCATCCAGGCGACCCCGAACACGGAGAAGATGGCGACCATGCCCGCCTTGAAGACGGCACCGTTGGCGATCTCCCCCGGCTTGACCTTGCAGCGCATCAGTATGATGGCGCCGGCGATCAGCATCATCATCTGGATCACCAGGTTCATGGAGAGGGGGCCCGTCTTGTCCTTGATGGTAAAGACGGGGCGCAGTGCCTCATCAGCCCCCAGCAGCACCACGGCGGCGATGGCGGCGAAGAAGATCCAGGTCGACCAGTAGGCCTCTTTCGGGAACTTGGTATTGAGCAGGGTCTCGCCACCGCCGTAGATGAAGTCGCGCTGGGCGGGGTCCTTGATCTTGGCCTGGAACTCCTCGTCCTTGTCCAGATCCTTGCCGCGGCGCAGGCTCCACAGGGCCGCGACCATGACGCCGGTCAGGGAGGAGGGGATGGCCACCATCAGGATGTCGAGCAGACCGTAGGCCTGACCCACGCCGTGGGCCGCCGCCAGGATGGAGACCATGGAGACCACGGCCACCGACACCGGCGAGGCGCAGATGGCCATCTGGGAGGCAACGGAGGCCACCGCCATGGGGCGCTCGGGGCGAATGTTCTTTTGCAGCGCGATGTCGGCGATGATGGGGAACATGGTGTAGACCACGTGGCCGGTACCGCACAGGAAGGTGAGGGTCCAGGTGGTGAGCGGCGCCAGCAGGGTGATGTACTGGGGGTGGCGGCGCAGCAGGCGCTCGGCCACCTGCATCATCAGGTTGAGGCCACCGGCGGTCTGCAGGGTGGCGGCGCAACCGATCACCGCGAGTATGGTCAGCATCACCTGCACCGGCGGTTCGCCCGGCACCAGGCCGAAGACGAAGGTCAGCAGGAAGAGACCGATGCCGCTGATGAGACCCAGCCCCATGCCACCAAAGCGGGTTCCCAGCAGCAAGCAGCCGAGTACCACCAAAAATTCCATCAAGATCATTCCATTACCTCGTGTGGTTGAATCCATGTCCCCATCGGCCAGGGCCCCGGGATCATCTGCCGTTATTTACCCCTTTAGGGAGTGATGTCATTCTGCCCTCCCTAAAGGGGTAAAAATTTGCGTTGCTTCAACAACTCGCCTTTTTCCGATTTAAGTGCATAAAAACTACGGCAGACTCGCTTTACCGGGGCCAAATCTGGTCCTGCTTCAGGGGCAATGGGAATACGAAGGGGAAACGACGGGCACAAAAAAGCCGACCCAGGGATCGGCTTTATGCGATTCGCGTGTTGTCCGCGATCAGAACTCGGCGGTACGGGGGGTACGCGGGAAGGGGATCACGTCGCGCACGTTGCCCATGCCGGTCACGTAGACCACCAGACGCTCGAAGCCCAGGCCGAAGCCGGAGTGCGGCACTGTGCCGTAGCGGCGCAGGTCGCGGTACCACCAGTAGTCTTCCTTGTTCAGGCCCATCTCGGCCAGACGGGCATCCAGCACCTCGAGACGCTCTTCACGCTGGGAGCCGCCGATGATCTCGCCGATGCCCGGGGCCAGCACGTCCATGGCGGCAACGGTCTTGCCGTCGTCGTTGAGGCGCATGTAGAAGGCCTTGATGTCTTTCGGGTAGTTCTTCACCACCACCGGGGACTTGAAGTGCTCCTCGGCCAGATAGCGCTCGTGCTCGGAGGAGAGGTCGATGCCCCAGGAGACCGGGAACTCGAAGCTCTTGCCGCAGTTCTTCAGCACTTCGATGGCGTCGGTGTAGTCAATCTGGGCGAAGTCGGAGGCAACGAAGCGCTCCAGACGGCCGATGGCGTCCTTGTCCACGTGCTGGGCGAAGAACTCCAGATCGTCGCGGCGTTCCGCCAGCACGGCGTTGAAGACGTACTTCAGCATGGCTTCGGCCAGGGCGGCGTTGTCTTCCAGGTTGGCGAAGGCCACTTCCGGCTCCACCATCCAGAACTCGGCCAGGTGGCGGCTGGTGTTGGAGTTTTCGGCGCGGAAGGTCGGCCCGAAGGTGTAGACCTTGGACAGGGCGCAGGCGTAGGTTTCGACGTTCAGCTGGCCGGACACGGTCAGGAAGGTCTCCTTGCCGAAGAAGTCCTTGTCATAGTCCACCTTGCCTTCGGGGGTGCGCGGCAGGTTTTCCATGTCCAGGGTGGAAACGCGGAACATCTCGCCGGCCCCTTCGGTGTCGGAGGCGGTGATCAGCGGGGCCGCGATCCAGAGGTAGCCCTGTTCGTGGAAGAAGCGGTGAATGGCCTGGGAGAGGCAGTTGCGCACCCGGGTCACGGCACCGACGATGTTGGTGCGGGCACGCAGGTGGCCCTGCTCGCGCAGGTACTCGATGCTGTGGCGCTTGGCAGACATGGGGTAGGTGTCCGGATCTTCGACCCAGCCCACCACCTTGACCTCGGTGGCCTGCAGTTCGAACGCCTGGCCGCTGCCCTGGGACTCGACCACGGTGCCGGTCACTTCGACGGAGCAAGCTGTGGTCAGACGTTGCACTTCATTCTCGTAATTGGCCAGGGTATTGGGGGCGACAGCCTGCACCGGATGGAAGCAGGAGCCATCGGAAACGGCCAAAAATGAGATCCCCGCCTTGGAATCGCGGCGGGTCCTGATCCACCCTTTCACAGTCAGGGTGGTGCCGACCGAATACTTACCGGCCAGCACATCAACTACGGATGCGTGCGTCATCGAAATATTGTCTCCAGCTTGTTCTTGCAGCGCTATTTGCAACACTAGGGGTCTGGCCCGGGCGCAGTTGGCCCACCATGGCAGACTAAGCCGTTCATCTTACCCGCGCAGGTTTGATAAACAAGCAAAAATGTCGGACCCTTGCGGGGATTTCCCCATGCATCGTGCATGGATCATGGCGGCTGGACGGGGGTGAGGGTGAAGGAGCGCAGGCGGGGGCCGGATGGCTGGATACGGGTGTTGCAAGGCTTGTGATCCTCTGCTGGGGCGGCTTTGTCGCCCTGCTCTCCCTCTATCACTTCGCCCGGCCAGAGGTGGCTTACGGCTTTCTGGTCTATGGGGGCGTCAAGGTGCGCCAGAGCTGGGATCCCCTGCTTACCCCCTGGCTGGAGCGCGGGCTCTGGGGTTGCTGCCTGCTGACCCTGATGGTGCTGGCCCGTGGCCGCAGCCGTCGGCAGGAAGATGCCCGCCACGTCAATCTCTTCATCCTGCTGCTGATCCTGGTGGCCTGCCTGCTACTTTACTACCGGGGCTGAGGGCCGTCGCCGTCATCCAGCTCCTGAGAGGCGGGGCGCTTGCCTATCTGGCGCTCCACGCTGTCGAGCATCTGGTTGTAGGCGAGCGCCACCCGGCCAATCTCGTCCCCTTCATCCCCCTCCAGCCTGTGGCCGAAGTCGTTGCGATCGGTGGCCTCCTCCATGGAGCGGGTCAGCTGGTTGAGGGGGCGGACTATCCAGGTGCGGATGACCCAGAGGGTGAGCAGGAGTCCCAGCCCGAAGATGAGGGTGAGGCTCAGGGCCGAGGTGAGGATGTTCTGCTCCACCCGGGTAAACAGGGTGTCGAGGGAGTAGTCAAAACGCACCGCTCCCAGTACGGTGTTTTCCGGCACCTGGTGGCAGCTGGTGCAGTCGGTACCGCGAAAATCCTTTCTGGCCAGCAGCGGGCGGGTCACCACCAGCCGGCTGTGCATGCCCTCATGCTCTACCTCCAGGCTCCCCTTGCCCGCCAGCGCCAGGGCATCGTACCTGTCCTTCGGGGCCTCGACGTCACGGCCCGGCCCGTACTGCTTGTTGACCGCCGCCCCGCGCACGATGCGGGCATCTTCCACGTGGGCGTGATGGAGAAACTTGGCGCGCAGAGTATCGCGGGCGTCCATCTTGCCGGTCAGCATCAGCATGTTGAGGCCGTCGAAGTAGGCCTCGGTCTGCTCGCGGCTCTGTTCCTTGATGAGGGTCAGGATGAGGTCACGCTCGCGCACCGCCTGATAGGCCGCGGAAAACACCAACACCATGGAGAAGATGAAGAGCAGGAAGAAGTTGATCTTGGCAGCAATGGAGAGGCGCATGGGACTGGTACATCTGTTGGGTAAAACCCGCGCAGTCTACTCTCCTCGCCGGACGGGTTTTGGTGTCTTGCTCACATTCTGATGAAAAAGCGCCGAAAGGCCCTGCGTTCTCATGCAGGGCCCGTTCAACCGGACTCAATATTCGCCGCTGGTGATGGCCTCGTGGATGGCGCCGGTCAATACCCGCAGCTCTTCAGGGGTGATGACGAAGGGGGGCATCAGGTAGATGAGCTTGCCAAAGGGACGGATCCAGGCGCCCAGCTCCACGAACTTGCGCTGGATGCGCGCCACGTCCACCCGCTCCTTCATCTCCACCACCCCGATGGCGCCGAGCACCCGCACATCCGCCACCGCCGGGTGCAGGGTCAGCTCCACCAGTTCGGTTTTGAGTTGGTGTTCGATGGCTTGCACCCGCGCCTGCCACGGGGAGGCGAGCAGCAACTCGATGGAGGCGTTGGCCACCGCGCAGGCGAGCGGGTTGCCCATGAAGGTGGGGCCGTGCATGAAGACGCCCGCCTTGCCGTCACACACGGTGCGAGCCACATGCTCGGTTGTGAGCGTGGCCGACAGTGTCAGGTAGCCGCCGGTGAGCGCTTTGCCCAGACACATGATGTCGGGGCTGATGCCGGCCCAGTCACAGGCAAACAGCTGGCCGGTGCGGCCAAAGCCGGTGGCGATTTCGTCGGCAATCAGCAGCACGCCGAACTCGTCGCACAGGGCGCGCACCCACTGCAGGTAGCGGGGGTGATAGAAGCGCATGCCGCCCGCCCCCTGGACGATGGGTTCGAGCACGATGGCGGCAATTTCCTCGTGATGATCCGCCACCAGGGTGGCCAGCTCCACCACGCTCTGCTCGTCCCACTGGGCGTGGAAACGGCAGCTGGGCGCTTCGACGAAATGGTGTTCGGGCAGGAAGCCCTGGTAGAGCTCGTGCATGCCGCCATCGGGATCGCACACGCTCATGGCGCCGAAGGTGTCGCCGTGATAGCCGCCCCGAAGGGCAACGAATTTGGCGCGGGGCGTCCCTTTGGCATGCCAGTACTGCTGGGCCATCTTGAGGGCCACCTCCACCGCCACCGAGCCGGAATCCGCCAGAAAGACCCGATCCAGCCCCTTCGGGGTGATCTCCACCAGTTTGCGGCAGAGCTCGACCGCCGGGGCATGGGTCAGGCCGCCAAACATCACGTGGGACATCTTGCCGAGCTGGGCGGCGGCGGCCGCGTCCAGTTCCGGCACCTGATAGCCGTGAACGCAGGCCCACCAGGAGCTCATGCCATCCACCAGCTCGCGCCCGTCCGTCAGGGTGAGGGTCACCCCTTTGGCGCTGGCCACTTCATAGCAGGGCAGGGGATGGGTGAGGGAGGTATAGGGGTGCCAGACGTGGTGCAGGTCGAATTCTTGATTGGTCATTTTATGTTCTGTTGTCAATTGATTTGATCTGGTCGGTGTTGACAGTCTACGCGTGCTCTCTACACTAGCCAACAATTTCAGCCACTTGGCTTCGCGCACGCCCTGGCGTCGCGCTGTCCAGCTGGCGGGTCTTGCGGCGAACGCTCTCTTGAGCGCGGCGCAGGATCCCACCAATAACAACCGGAAGCCATGTATGAATGCTCTCACCGCGGGTGCCCACGCCCTTCGTCACGACTGGACCCTGTCCGAGGTTCAGGATCTCTTTGCCCTGCCATTCAACGATCTGCTGTTCCAGGCCCAGACGGTGCACCGCGCCCATTTCGACCCGAACGAGGTGCAGGTAAGCACCCTGCTCTCCATCAAGACCGGGGCCTGCCCGGAAGATTGCAAATATTGTCCCCAGAGCGCTCGCTACCACACCGGGCTCGAGACCGAGCGGCTGATGGAGGTGGAAAAAGTGCTGGAGCGGGCCCGGGAGGCCAAGGCCAACGGCTCGTCCCGCTTCTGCATGGGGACGGCCTGGCGCAACCCGAAAGAGAAGGACATGCCCTATATCCTGCGCATGATTGAAGAGGTGCGCGGGCTCGGTATGGAGACCTGCATGACGCTCGGGATGCTGACCGCCGATCAGGCGGCGCGTCTCGGGGCTGCGGGGCTCGATTACTACAACCACAACCTCGACACCTCGCCGGAGTTCTACGGCGACATCATCACCACCCGCACCTATCAGGACAGGCTCGACACCCTGGAGCATGTGCGCGGCGCCGGCATGAAGGTCTGCTCCGGCGGCATCGTCGGCATGGGGGAGCAGGCGAAAGATCGGGCGGGCCTCTTGATGGCGCTCGCCAACCTGCCCCGCCACCCGGAGAGCGTGCCCATCAACATGCTGGTCAAGGTGAAGGGGACGCCCCTGGAGAACCAGGAGAACCTGGACCCGTTCGAATTTATCCGCACCATCGCCGTGGCGCGCATCATGATGCCGGCCTCCCACGTGCGCCTCTCCGCCGGGCGGGAGAAGATGAATGAGCAGATGCAGGCCATGTGCTTTATGGCCGGGGCCAACTCCATCTTCTACGGCTGCAAGCTGCTGACCACCCCCAATCCGGACGAAAACAGCGACATGCAGCTCTTCAAGCGCCTCGGCATTCGCCCCGCCCAGCGGGCCCAGAAGCCGGATCAGGTTCAAGAGGAGGAGCTGCTGGCCGAGGTGAACCGCCAGAGCGAGCCGAGCGAACTCTTCTACGATGCCACCCGTTCCCGCGCAGATGTCCTCCGTCCATGATGACGCCCGTTGTTATCGGCCCCTTTGCCCTGGGGGAGGCGCTGGCCGAGCGTGAACAGGCCACCCTGCTGCGCCGACGCACCCCGGTGGATGTGGCGAACGGCGGGCGGATCCGGGTCGGGGGGCGCGATTACCTCAATGTCTCTGGCAACGACTACCTGGGCCTTGCGGGTCACCCCGCCATCAAGGCCGCCTTCACGGCGGGGGTGGCGCAATATGGCGCGGGGGCAGGCGCCTCGCCCCTGGTGACTGGTTACAGCCGCGCCCACCAGCAGCTGGAAGAGACGCTTGCCGACTGGCTCGGCGTGGAGGCGGTGCTGCTGTTCAACTGTGGCTTCTCCGCCAATCAGGCGGTGCTCAAGGCCCTGCTCGGCAAGGATCACCTGCTGTGGCAGGACAGGCTCAACCACGCCTCCTTGCAGGAGATGGGGAGCCAGCTCCCCTGCAAAATGAAGCGCTTCGGCCACAACGACATGGCGGCCCTTGAGCGGCTGCTTGAGCCAAACCGGGGCCTGATCGTCTCGGAAGGGGTCTTCAGCATGGACGGGGATCAGGCCCCCTGGGCTGAGCTGGCCACACTCGCATCCCGAAGCGGCAACTGGCTGATGATTGACGATGCCCACGGCCTCGGCGTGCTGGGTGCCGAGGGGCGCGGCACCCTGGCGGCCCAGGGGGTGAACCCGGCCAGCGTGCACATCCAGATGGGGACCTTCGGCAAGGCGCTCGGGGTGGCCGGCGCCTTTGTGGGCGGCAGTCGCGAGCTGGTGGAGTACCTGGTCAATTTTGCCCGCCACTATGTCTACAGCACCCATATGCCCCCCGCCCAGGCGTGCGCCGTGCGCCAGAGCATCGAGCTGGTACGCGTAGCCAACGAGGCCCGTGCCCACCTGGCTCGCCTTGTCGCCCGGTTCCGGCAGGGGGCGCAGGCGCTCGGCTGGCGGCTTGGGGCAAGCGATACCCCCATCCAGCCGCTGCTGGTGGGGGAGAGCGTCGCTGCCCTGCAACTGGCCGAGCGCCTGCGGGAGTGCGGTGTCTGGGCCGGTGCCATCCGCCCGCCCACGGTGCCGGTCGGCACGGCGCGCCTTCGCATCACCCTGTGCGCTGCCCATGGCGAAGATGACGTGGATCGCCTGCTCGAGGCCCTGGGGCCCAGCCCATCCACTGACGAGAGAGGGGGCGCCCATGGTGCATGAGCGTTTCCAGTCGGTCGACAAGGCACAGCTCGCCCGCCGCTTCGGGGCGGCGGCCCGCCACTACGACGCCCACGCCCGCTTCCAGCAGGAGGTGGGGCAGTCGCTGCTGGCGCGCATGGACGAGGGGGGCGTGAAAGAGGTGCGCTCAGGGGTCGGGCTGGATCTGGGCTGCGGCACCGGTTTCTTCCTGCCTGCCCTGGTGCCGCGCTGTGAGACGCTGACCGGGCTGGATCTCGCTCCCGGCATGCTGGCCCAGGCGGCCCTTCGCGGCAGCGGAGCCCGCCTGGTGTGCGGCGATGCGGAGGGGCTGCCCTTTGCCGACCAGAGCCTGGACTGGGTCTTCTCCAGCCTGGCCCTGCAGTGGTGCGAGCGGCCGGCCCAGGCCTTTGCCGAGCTCAACCGGGTGCTCAAACCCGGTGGCCAGGTCTTCTTCTCGACCCTGCTTTCGGGGTCACTGTGGCAACTGCGGGAGGCCTGGCGGGCCGTGGATGGTCGTGACCATGTCAATCGCTTCCTGACGTTGCCCCAGTTGCAGCAGGCGGCCCGTGACGGGGGCTTCGAGGCCCCGGCGCTCTGCCCGCTGACCTGGTCCCTCGCCTACCCGGCGCTCAGCGGACTGCTGCGCGACCTCAAGGGGATAGGCGCGAGCCAGGTCAACGACGAGCGGTCTGCGGGTCTGGGTCATCGCCAGCGCCTGGTGCGACTGGGGGAGGCCTACGAGCGCCACCGTCAACCGGACGGCCTGCTGGCCGCCAGCTACGAGGTCTGCCTCGGGCGCCTGGTGCGGCGCTGACACAAAAAGACCCGGCGCACCCACCCCTTCAGCGGCAGGACGTGCGCCTGCCTTTCACCATGGATATCGGGGCGCCTCTGCGCCCCTGCACTGCATCGAGGAATCATCATGGGGACATCCTATTTCATCACGGGCACGGACACCGACGTGGGCAAGACCCTGGTGGCCCGCACCCTGTTGCTGGCGCTTGCCGCCAGAGGCATTCGCTGCGCCGGGTACAAACCGGTGTCGGCGGGCTGCACCCACACCCCGGAGGGGCTTCGCAATCTGGATGCCTTGCTGTTGCAGCAGGCGGCCACGGTTGCGCTGCCCTACGAGCAGGTCAATCCCTATGCCTTCGAGCCGCCCATCGCCCCCCATATCGCCGCCCGTGAGCGGGGGGCGAGCATCCCCTTCGAGGGGCTGTCCGCCGGCTTGCGGGAGATTGAGGGAGCTGGGGCCGATCTCGTCATTGTCGAAGGGGCGGGGGGCTGGTTCCTGCCGCTGGATCACCAGCGTCTGCTCTCGGAGTGGGTCGCCCAGGAGCGGCTGCCGGTGATCCTGGTGGTGGGGGCCAGGCTGGGCTGCCTCAACCATGCCCTGCTCACCGTCAGCGCCATTCGCCAGCAGGGGTTGACCCTGGCGGGCTGGGTCATCAACCGGGTGGATCCGCACATGAGCCGCTACGAGGAGAACCTGGACACCTTGAAAGCCATGTTGCCGGCCCCATTTCTGGGGGAGCTCCCCTTCGTGGACGCGGTGAATGAGGTGGATTTGCACCACTGTCTTGATGTGTCGCCCTTGCTCTGAGGCCAGACATTCAGCAAACATTCATCGAGTCTGTCTATTATCTGGGGCAAGTGTGGCATCGGTCGCCCTTGGGGCGCCCCGAACCATGCATCCATATCTCACAAGGAGTCAATATGAAGCGAATTATGCTATTCCTGGTGACCAACCTGGCCGTCATGCTGGTGCTGGGGGTGGTACTCAATATCCTGTTCTCGGTTCTGGGGATCAACAAGTCCAGCATTTCCGGTCTGTTGGTGTTCTGCGCCGTGTTCGGTTTTGGGGGTTCCTTTATCTCCTTGCTGATGTCCAAGTGGATGGCCAAGCGCAGCTATGGCGTCCAGGTCATCGAGCAGCCCCGCAACGAGACCGAGCACTGGCTGGTGAGCACTGTTGCCCGTCAAGCCCGTGAGGCTGGCATCAAGATGCCGGAAGTGGGGATCTACGACTCCCCCGAGATGAACGCCTTTGCCACCGGCGCCCGCCGTGACGACTCCCTCGTCGCCGTCTCCTCCGGTCTGCTCTACAGCATGAGCCGCGACGAGGCGGAAGCCGTGCTGGCCCACGAGGTGAGCCACGTGGCCAACGGCGACATGGTGACCCTGACCCTGATCCAGGGGGTGGTGAACACCTTCGTGATGTTCTTCGCCCGCATCGTGGCCGGCGTCATCAGCAACTTCTTCAGCTCCAACAACGAGGAAGAGAGCAGCAGCACCGGCGGTTTCGCCTACATCATCACCGTGTTCGTGCTGGAGATGGTGTTCGGCGTGCTCGCCTCCATCATCGTCATGTGGTTCAGCCGTCAGCGCGAGTTCCGTGCCGACGCCGGTGCCGCCAAGCTGGCCGGCCGCGACAAGATGATTGCCGCGCTCCAGCGTCTCGCCCGCGGTGCCGAGCCGCAGACGGAGGGTTCCATGATGGCGTTCGGCATCAACGGCAAGCGCTCCATGAGCGAGCTGTTCATGAGCCACCCGCCCATCGAGCAGCGCATCGCCGCCCTGCGTGGCTGATAGCCAGTCATCTAAAGAAAACGGCTGCCCTCGGGCAGCCGTTTTGCATTCCGGGGACAGGGTTTTGCCCCCCGATCACCCTATTTGATCACCAGATCCGTCAGGGGCACGGCGCAGCAGGCGAGGATCTTGCCCTCGGCCCGCTCGGCGGCGCTGATGGCGGGGGCATCGGGGTGATCCACCTCGCCCGAGACCAGGGTCTGCTTGCAACTGCCGCAGATGCCGGCACGGCAGCTCCAGGGCAGCTCTACCCCCTGCTTGTTGGCCTGATCCAGCACGGTGCCCTGGTTGTTGCCCGCAAACTCCCGCTCGCCGATACGCAGTTGCACCGCCTGATGGGGGCGGGCCACCGAGAGCAGGGCCCCGCCAAAGCTCTCCTGGCGGATGCGCCCGGCCGGTACGCCGAGGGCGGTCAGCCGGTTGGCTGCATCGGCCATGAAGCCGTGGGGGCCGCAGATGAACACCTCCCGTTCGGTGAGCTGCTTGACCTGTGCGAGGTGCTCATCGCCGAGTCGTCCCTTGAGCCCCTGCCAGTGCGCATCGGGCTGGCTGAGGATCAGGGTGAGGGTCATTCCCTGCTGCGCCATGGCGTGCAGCTCGCTGGCGGCAGGAATATCCGCCTCGCTGCGACATAGGTGCATGAAGTGGACGTCACCGAGCTCCCCCCGTAGTGCCAGAGTGCGGGCAATGGAGAGCATGGGGGTGACACCGGATCCCGCCGAGAGCAGCAGCAGCCTGCGCTCGGACCCTAAGTGAAACTCGCCGGCCGGGGGGGCGGCCAGCAGGTGATCGCCCACTTTCAGCTCATGGTGCAGCCAGGGGGAGAGGCGGCCATCGGCCAGCTTCTTGACGCTGATGCTGTAACGCTCGGGCCGCTCCGGCGTGGAGCTCAGGGTGTAGCGGCGTTGAACCCGTGTGTTTTTGATATCGAGGCTGATGGGCAGGTGCTGGCCAGGCAGGTAGTCGGGCAGGGGCTCGCCGTCGGCGGCCTCGAACCAGAAGGTTTCCAGATCCCGGGCCAGGGGTTCCCGGGCGACGCACACCAGCTCCCGCTTTTTCGGGGCCGCGTTGGGGTAGACCGGCGCCCGGGCCCGCTCCAGCACCTCGATCTCGCTGCCCGCTTCAATCCACCCCTCGTTCAGGGCCACCAGATTCTGGCCGAAATAGACCTCACCATCTTCGCCACGGCGGTAGCGGGTGAGGGTAGCCAGCGGCTCTTTCAGGGCATTGAAGCGCTCCGAGCCTGCTTCCACCGTGGTCATGATGCAGCGGCTGCACGGCTTGTCCACCCGAAACTCCACCTCGCCGATGCGGATCCGCTTCCAGCCATCCTCTTCGAAGGGGCGGGTGCCGCTTGCCACCAGGTTGGTACGAAACTGGCTTATCTGGTGCAAGGCATCGGATCTCAGGTTGAGATCCTCAAGGGAAGCCTGGCTGATGAGCAGCAAGGGGTAGCCGTCCGCAAAGCTCACCCGGGTGCCGGTCTTCTCCCGAAAACGATCGGATGCCTCCCCGAGCCAGAGCAGGCGCACCGGCTCCCTCGCCACCCGGCTCAGCCACTCATCGGCTTCTGGCCCGGTGTGCAGGGCGGTAAAGCGATCCCCCCAGACACCGGTGTGCTGAGGGGCGCGACTGAACGCCGCCTCCATGAGAGCAAGGGGGGGCAGACCCGGATAGCGCAGTTGCAGCCCCCCCTCGACGGGGGTGGCCACCACCTGCTGCAACTGGGGATGGGTGCGGGCGGTTATAAAGGTGCCATCCGGTTTGACCACCATGTAGCGGCGATCCCCGGCAAGTCCCTCCTGGGTCACCCGGGCGCGCTCCAGCGGCATGCCTGCCGTCGATTTGATGGGGTAGAGATGTATGCTGGCGAGGGTCGGCATGTCCTGGTCCTTGTGCTGTGGCGATTCCTGTGAAGAGGGGAAGATAACGATTCCTGTCCCGGGCGGCAATCTTCTCCTGCTGCCCACGTCGAGGGCGGCGAGGGGGCTCGGGCGACAGGCCCGAATGGCTGCGGGGTGTGACGAGGATCCGGTTGTGAAGGGGGCGACCCATAAAGCGCAACATTTATTGATCCTGATCCACCATGTCGTACAAAAAACGGCCCATTATCGGGCCAGCTTCCAGTTTCTGACGCTTTCGCTTCTTCCCTCTCCGGCCACCGTCTGCCCAGGCAAAACGGTATCAAGCGCATTCGGATGGGGCCTGTCACACAAAAAGAAGAAAGCAATGTATGAGCAAACAACTGGATATGACCCCACAGCCGGATCTCTCCCAGAAAACGGGAACAGGCCCGGTCCGTACCCGGCTGCCCGTCTGGCGGCCGGCCCTGCCACCTTGCAACCATGCCTGCCCGGCTGGCGAGAACATCCAGGCCTGGCTTGCCCTGGCCGAAGCGGGCCGCTTTGAAGCGGCCTGGCAGACTCTCATCGAAGAAAATCCCCTGCCTGCGGTCCACGGGCGGGTCTGCTATCACCCCTGCGAAACGGCCTGCAACCGTGCCCAGGTGGATGATGCCGTCTCCATTCACGCCATCGAGCGCTTCCTCGGCGACGAGGCGCTGGCCCGCGGCTGGCTGCCTGCGCCCCCCGCACCCGCCAGCGGTAAGAAGGTGCTGGTGATCGGTGCCGGTCCCTCCGGCCTCTCCTGCGCCTGGCACCTCAATCGGCTAGGCCATCAGGTGGAGATCCGCGAAGCGGGGCCGCTGGCCGGCGGCATGCTGCGCTTCGGTATTCCCGCCTACCGCCTGCCCCGTGACATGCTGGACAGGGAGGTGGCCCGCATCGTCGCGGCCGGGGTGACGCTGACTCTCAACCACAAGGTGGAAGACGTGCTCAAGGCGCGCGACGAGGGGGGCTTTGACGCCGTCTTCATGGCCATCGGCGCCCATCTGGCCAAGCGGGTCGATATTCCGGCCCGGGAGGCGGGCAAGATCCTCGATGCGGTGAGTTTCCTCGAGCAGGCCAGTCTTGCCGAAGAACAGGGCTTGCCACCGCCAAAACTGGGACGGCGGGTGGCCATCTACGGTGGCGGCAACACCGCCATGGACGCGGCCCGTACCGCCCGTCGCCTTGGGGTGGAAGAGGCGATGATCATCTACCGCCGCGACCGGGATCATATGCCGGCCCACACCTTCGAAGCCGATGAGGCCGAGGAGGAGGGGATCAAGATCAACTGGTTGCGCACCATCCGCCAGCTCGACAGTACCAATATCGAAGTGGAGGTGATGGCGCTGGATGCTGAGGGCAAGCCGGTGCCCACCGGCCAGTTTGAAACCCTCGAAGCGGACTCCCTCATTCTGGCGCTCGGTCAGGAGGTCGACCTCTCGGTGCTGGAGAGCATTCCCGGGGTACGGGTCAACAAGGAGGGGGTGGTGCAGGTCGGCGAGAACCTGATGACGGATGTGCCGGGTCTGTTTGCCGGCGGCGACATGGTGCCTTCCGAGCGCACCGTCACCATCGCCACCGGTCACGGCAAGAAGGCGGCGCGCCACATGGATGCCTGGCTGCGCGGTCGCCTCTACCACAAACCGCTTTCCTATTCATTGGTGGGGCCGGAGCAGTTGCAACTCTGGTTCCAGACCCACGCGCCCGCCAGCAGCCAGCCGGTCAAACCGGCGTGGGCGCGGGACGACTTTGGCGAGATCATCGGCGGGCTGGATGAGGTGGCAGCCCGCTACGAGGCGGCGCGCTGCTACTCCTGCGGCAACTGCTTCGAGTGCGACGGCTGCTATGGCAGCTGCCCCGAGCAGGCCATCGCCAAGTTGGGGCCGGGTCTGGGGTATCAGGTGGATGCCGAGCGCTGCACCGGCTGCGGTGCCTGCCACGACCAATGCCCTTGTCACGCCATCGAGCTGCGCCAACCGGAGGAGTCCCAATGAAACATGAACTGATCATGGTTGACGGCAACGAAGCCGCGGCCCGGGTGGCGTATCAGCTGAGCGAAGTGTGTGCCATCTATCCCATCACCCCGAGCTCGACCATGGCCGAACTGGCCGATGCCTGGGCGGCAGAAGGGCAGACCAACCTGTGGGGTAACATCCCTACAGTGGTGGAGATGCAGAGTGAAGGGGGGGCGGCCGGCACGGTACACGGCGCCCTGCAGGCGGGGGCGCTCGCCACCACCTTCACCGCCAGTCAGGGACTGATGCTGATGCTGCCCAACATGTACAAGATCGCCGGTGAATTGACTTCGGCGGTGTTCCATGTGGCGGCCCGATCCTTGGCGGCGCAGGGGCTGTCGATTTTTGGCGACCATCAGGATGTGATGGCGGCGCGCAGCACCGGCTTTGCCATGCTCGCCTCCGGCTCGGTGCAGGAGGCGCAGGACTTGGCCTTGGTTGCCCACAGCGTCACCTTGCAGTGCCGGGTGCCCTTTATCCACTTCTTCGACGGCTTTCGCACCTCCCACGAGGTGAACAAGATAGTCGCGCTGCACAAAGATGAAATTCGCGCCCTTATCGACAACGACTGGGTACGCGCCCACCGTGCCCGGGCGCTCAACCCGGATCATCCGGTGATGCGTGGCACGGCCCAGAACCCGGATACCTATTTCCAGTCCCGCGAGAGCGTCAACCCCTTCTACGAGGCGGTACCGGCGCGGGTGCAGCAGTGCATGGACAACCTGGGCGAGCTGACCGGCCGCCACTACCGGCTGGTGGAGTATCACGGCGCGCCCGATGCCACCGACGTCATCGTGCTGATGGGCTCGGGGGCGGCCACCGCCCGCACCACCGTGGATTGGCTCAACCGGCAGGATCGCAAGACCGGTGTGCTGGTCATTCGCCTCTATCGCCCCTTCCCGGTACAGGCGCTGCTTGATGCGCTACCGCAGAGCGTGTGGCGCATGGCGGTGCTGGATCGCACCAAGGAGCCGGGCGCCGGTGGCGAGCCGCTGCTGCTGGATGTGCAGAGCGCCCTTATCGACGGCTTGCAGCGCGGCCTTATCAAGCGGCTGCCGTGGCTCAGTGGCGGCCGCTATGGCCTCTCTTCCAAAGAGTTCACCCCCGCCATGTGCGCTGCCGTGTTCGAGGAGCTGGCATCCGATGCGCCGCGCCCGCGCTTTACCGTGGGGATAGTGGACGATGTGTCGGGCCTCAGTCTGGCCTGGCACCCCATCGGCGATCTGGAGCCCGCCAGCCGGGTGCGGGCGCTCTTCTTCGGCCTCGGTGCCGACGGCACCGTGGGCGCCAACAAGAACAGCATCAAGATCATCGGCGAGCTGGAGGGCTTCCACGCTCAGGGCTACTTCGTCTACGACTCCAAGAAGTCGGGCTCGCGCACCGTCTCCCACCTACGCTTTGGCCCCGAGCCCATCGACGCTCCCTGGCTTATCGAGCAGGCGAGCTTTATCGGCTGCCACCAGTGGGGCTTTGTCGAGTCGGTAGACCTGCTGGAGCATGCCGCCGAAGGGGCGACCCTGCTGCTCAATGCTCCCTATGAGCCTGACCGTGTCTGGGCCGAGCTGCCCGAGCGGCTGCGTGCCCGCATCCGCGCCCTCGATATCCGCCTCTACTGCATCGATGGGGATCGGGTGGCCGAGCGTAACGGTATGGGCAATCGCATCAACACCATCATGCAGACCTGCTTCTTCGCGTTGGCTGGCATCTTGCCGCGGGATGAGGCGATTGCGCTGATCAAGGAGAGCATCGAGAAGAGCTATGCCCGCAAGGGGCCCGAAGTGGTCGAGCGCAACTTCGCGGCGGTGGACGACACCCTGGCCCACCTCCATCAGGTGGCCATCCCGGCCGGTGAGGAGCAGATCAGCGACTATCCGCTGCCATTGGCGCCGGGTGGCAGCGAGTTTGTCCAGCGCGTCACTGGCGAGATGCTGGCGGGGCGCGGCGATTTGATCCCCGTCTCCATGTTGCCGGTGGACGGCACTTACCCCACCGCCACCAGCCGCTTCGAGAAGCGCGATATCGCCCGCGAGGTCCCGATTTGGCATTCGGATATCTGCATCCAGTGCGGCAACTGCGTCTTTGTCTGTCCCCATGGGGTGCTGCGGGCCAAGTTCTACCACCAGGACTGGCTGGCGAGCGCCCCCGAGGCCGCCCAGTCGGTGCCCGTCACCGCCAAGGGCTTCCCCGACAGCCGCTACACATTGCAGCTCTACCCGGAAGATTGCACCGGCTGCGGCCAGTGCGTGCAGGCCTGTCCGGTGCGGATCGGGGCAGATGAGAGCCATGAAGGCGAGCGCGCCATCGCCATGATGGACAAGGGGCCGCATCTGGCCGGCCAGAAACAGGCGCTCGGCTGGTTCGAGAGCCTGCCGTGGCCTGCCCGCGAGCGGGTGGATTTCTCCACCGTGCGCGGTGCCCAGTTCCTCGAGCCCCTGTTCGAGTTCTCCGGTGCCTGCGCCGGCTGTGGTGAGACCCCTTATCTCAAGCTGCTGACCCAGCTCTTTGGCGATCGCATGCTGGTGGCCAACGCCACTGGCTGCTCCTCCATCTACGGCGGCAACCTGCCGACCACGCCGTGGGCCAAGAACGGCGAAGGGAAGGGGCCGGCCTGGTCGAACTCATTGTTCGAGGACAACGCCGAGTTTGGCTTTGGTTTTCGCCTCACCGCCGATCAGCACCACGGTCAGGCGGTGGCCGCCTTGCAGGCGATGAAGGGAGAGATTGGCGCAGAGCTGGTCGAGACGCTTGTCAGCGCCCCGCAGCGGCTGGAGTCACAGATCCGCGCCCAGCGTACCCGGGTCGCCCAAGTGCGGGAGCGGCTGGAAGAGGTGAAATCCGGCAAGGCCCGCGAACTGCTCTCCTTGATTGATCAGCTGGTGCGCCGCTCGGTCTGGATAGTGGGCGGCGATGGCTGGGCCTATGACATCGGCTCGGCGGGGCTCGACCATGTGCTCGCCTCCGGCCGCGATGTGAACGTGCTGGTGATGGATACCGAGGTCTACTCCAACACCGGCGGTCAGATGTCGAAATCGACCCCGCTCGGCGCCGTCGCCAAGTTTGCGGCAGGGGGCAAGACGCTGGCCAAGAAGGACGTGGCCCTGCAGGCCATCGCCTACGGCAACGTCTATGTGGCCCGCATCGCCTTCGGGGCCAACCCGCAGCAGGCGCTGCAGGCCTTGCGGGAAGCCGAGGCCTATCCGGGCCCGTCGCTTATCATCGCCTACAGCCACTGCATCGCCCACGGCATCGACATGGAGCAGGGGCTGACCCAGCAAAAACGCGCCGTGGCCTCCGGTCACTGGCCGCTGATGCGCTACAACCCGGTACTGCGCAGCGCGGGGCAGAACCCCTTCAGCCTCGACAGCCTGCGCCCCTCCATCCCCCTCGCTACATACCGCCAGGAGGAGACCCGCTACCGGGTGCTGGCCCAGAGCCACCCACAGGAGGCCGAGCGACTGATGCAGGTGGCGCAACGAGTGGCGTGGCAGAAGTGGGCCACCTACGAGGAGATGGCCACCCGCGAGGCCAGCCAGTTCCATCCGCCGGTGTGATCATGGGATGAAACAGGTATGACAAAGCGGGCCTGTTGGCCCGCTTCGTTTTCCGGTGCCAAGGGAAGTGGCCGTTGCCGCGCCTTGGGGCGGCCAACAAAAAGCCCGGCGTCGGGCCGGGCTGGCAGGATAAGTTGCTTATCCAGGTATTCGTCGAGGCGTCTAGTGTGGATGTTGTTTGAGGATGTCGTATATCTCCTCTTTCAGTTTAAGTTTCTGTTTTTTCAGATCCTTCACCTCGGAGCTGTAGTCGCTGGCGTGGTGTTTCTCCAGCTTTCTGATCTCCGCATCCAGGTCGTTGTGCAAGTCAAACTTCTTCTGGAAATGGACATCACTGCTCTTCAGTTTCGAGATGAGATCTCTGTACTCCGGAAACATGTAATGAAGCCTCCTTGTTGTCATTTGATTGTGCCTGCAAGACCAAAGTACCCCTTACTGCCGGGGAGAAACGTGATCCCGATCCAATTCGGGGCCACGGAATTGCTGCATGGGAAGGGTGATTTTTAACTGTTTGAATTACATGATGATTGCCTGCTGACCCTGGGGCAGCAGAGGAAAGAAGCGGGATCCGCTTCACATTCGGGAGAGGGGGGCTGCAACGGGGCGGGCAACAAAAAGGGGCGCGAGGCCCCTGACTGGAAACGGGTGAGCCGTTTACTCTTTTTTCTTTTTCTTCTCGGGCAGGGGCTTGCCGTCTCTGGCAATCACCTTGCCCGCCTCGAAACCGATCTGCGCCGCCAGCTCTTCCAGATCCGGCGCCTTGGCCTCGTTGCCGATGGCGTACTGGTAGTTGGCGATGGAGATCTTCTCCGCCACCGGTGTGCCCGGCACGATGGGTTCGCGCCAGCCCTGACCGATGTGGGCCACCAGGGTGCCGTTCATGATGAGCTCGCCGACGATCTCCTGGGTGGGGATGCCCTTGCCATAGGTGAGGCCCTGCGGGTGCTTCTTGCCGACCAGGGGCTCTTGGCTTGCGGGCATCAGCTTGGTGCGGATCAGCCACTTGGGCGATTTGGTCTTGCCCACCGCCTTGCCGGTCTGATATTCGTTGATCTTGATGGTCTTGATCATCTGGGCCGTGAACTCCTTGGTCAGGGCCTTCTGGGCTTCGCTGGTCTCGTCGATGACGATGGGGGCCACATACCAGGTCTGGGGAGCCTGCGCCTTGGGGGTCGTCGGGGCGGTTTGCGCCATGGCGAGCGGGCTGAGCAGGATGGCCGTCAACAAGAGTCCGATTTTCTTCATGGTGATTCCGCTTATGTTTCTACAAGAATTTTGTTTTGCCAGCGACGACTGCGCCAGCGCCAGAACATGGCCAGACCGCGCACCCACTCGTCGCAGGCGAGGGCCAGCCAGATGCCTACCAAGCCATAGCCCTGCATGATACCAAGGAAATAGGCCAGGGGAACGGCAATGCCCCACATGGAGACGAGCGCCATGTAGAGCGGGAAACGGGCATCCCCGGTGGCGCGCAGGGCGTTGATCACCACCAGATTGAAGGTGCGACCGGGTTCGAGGATGAGGCTGATGAGGAAGAGCTGCGCCACCTGGGTGATGATGTCGGCGTCGTCGGTGAACAGGCTGATGATGGCGCGGCCGTTGAGGGCGGCGGCGATGGCGATGGCGGCGGTGACGATGAGGCCGAGTTTCAGGCTCTTCATCAGTTGGCGATAGGCCTGATCGAAGCGTCGGGCCCCCGCCAGGTGGCCGATGATGATCTCGTTGCCAAGGCCGATGGAGAGGCCGAACAACAGGATGAACAGGCAGATCTGGAAGAAGTAGGACTGGGTCGCCAGCGCCTTGTCGCCGAGCAGGCCGACGAAGGCGGTCACCACCATGAACTGCAGCATCCAGGAGAGGTTCTCCCCCGCCGCCGGCAGACCGATGTGCAGCACCTTGTCCAGCATGGCGCGGCTTGGGCGGACGATCTCGGGCAGACGCAGCCGGATGCCGGTCTTGCGCGCCACCAGCCATACCAGCAGCGCCACCCCGACGATGCGCCCCGCCACCGTGCTGATGGCGACCCCGGCGACCCCGAGCTGGGGCAGGCCGAACCAGCCATAGAGCAGCAGCAGGTTGCCGACGAAGGTGATGAGGTTGACGATGAGGGTCACGTACATGGCCTGGCGGGTGTGGCCGTGGGCACGCAGGGTGGCGGCCAGACAGAGGGCCGCCGCCTCCGGCAGCAGGCAAAGCCCGATGATCTGCAGGTAGAGGCTGCCGTCGCTCATCAGGTGGGCAGGCAGGTTCATCAGCGCCAGCATGGTGCCGGCCCCCGCCATGACGCCGACCGCGGCCACCAGTCCCACCAGCAGGTTGAAACCGATGGCGGTGTGGATGACGACGCGGGCTTTTTCCTTGTCTCCCGCCCCCAGATACTGGGTGATCACCACGCTGGTGCCGATGCTGACGAAGCTGAACAGGGTGATGGCGAGATCGAACACCTGGTTGCCCACCGCGAGGGCCGCCACCCCCTGATAGGAGACGTGGCCCACCATGAAGGTGTTGAGGGCCCCGGTCAGAAAGTGAAGGGCCAGATCGATGAACAGTGGCCAGGTCAGGGCGAAGAGGGAGCCCGGGCCTGCGTGGGATTGAGTCTGCATGGGATATCCAGGTGCTGGCGATGGCCCTCGTCAGGGCCAACTGGAGGGGCATTTAACACCAAGCGGGGGCGGGGTGCAATCCTGGTCGCAGGAGGAGGGGCCTGTGACCGGGGGATGTCTCTCAGACCGGCGTGGCGCCGGCCTCCTGCTCGCTGGGGCGGGTGAGGCGCGCCGAGTCGGGCAGGTCGTCATCGTGCGGCCAGCGGGTGAGCAGGGCATCCGTGGTGCTCTCCACCCCCTCGTCGTCCCGGAACACCGGCTCCCGGTAGCAGCGGGTCATGCGCAAGGCCTGGTACATGTCGGGGCAGAGGATGATGCCATCCTCGCCGACCCGGATCCCCGCCTGTTTGAACCACTGGCTCATCTGGCCGTGCCGACCGGCCATCACCATGTGGATGCCGCGCCGCTTGAGCTCCTTGTGCAGCTCTCCCACCATGCTCATCACGCTGATGTCCTGATGGGTGAAGCAGGCCACCGCATCCACCACCAGGCACCTGGGATTGTGGGGATCCTGCACCAGCAGTGCCAGCACCCGCCGCTTGAAGTAGGGGGCGTTGAAGTAGGTGAGCGGGGAGTTGAAGCGATAGACCAGGATGCCGGGAATCGCCTTGGCCTGCTCGTTGTCCCCCAGGGTGCGCACCACGCCCTCGTCGTCCATGCCGAGCAGCTGGTCGGTGGGGCGCATCACGTTGCGCAGGAACTGGAACAGCCCCAGCAGGACTGCGAGGGTGATGCCCGGAATGACCCCCATGGTGAGCACGCTGACAAAGGTCACCAGGGCGAGCCAGAAGGCGGCGCGGTCCGAGTCGCGCAGGGCCAAGAGGCCGCGAAAATCCGTGAGCGACAGGGAGGCCATCACCAGCACCACGCCGAGGGCGGCGGTGGGAATGTATTGCAGCGGTGCCGTCAGGTAGAAGGTGACCAGGGCGATGACGGCGGCGGCGATGATGGAGACCAGCTGGCTTTTGCCGCCGTTGGCGTCGTTCACCGCGGTGCGCGAATCCGCCCCGCTGATGGCAAACCCCTGGGAGGCGGCCGCCGCCAGGTTCGCCATGCCCAGCGCCCTAAACTCCTTGTCCGCATCAATCTCGTAGCCATTCTTGGCGGCGAAGCTGCGGGCGGTGAGCATCATGGAGACGAAGCTCACCATGGCGAGGTTGAGGGCGGGCAGCACCAACTCACGGATAAGCCCGGGGGGAAAGTCCGGCATCTGGAAGGCGGGCAGCCCCGAGCCGATGGTCCCCAGGGTGGCGATGTCGACACGGCCGAGATTGAACAGCCACACCAGGGCCGCCGTCACCACCATGGCCACCATGGAGGAGGGCCAGGCCGGTCTGTAGCGCTTGGCCAGCAGCAGGGTGAGCAGGGCGGTCAGACTCATGGCCAGGGTGGGCAGATGGGTCTGGGTAATGTAGCTGGTGCCGTTCAGGATCCGCTCTATCAGGTAGCGCTCGCTGAAGGTGAAGCCGAAGATCTTGGAGAGTTGGCCCACCATGATGGTGATGGCCACCCCGTTGAGCAGCCCCATCAGGATGGGGCGGGAGAGAAAGTCTGCCAGCACCCCCAGTTTGAAGCGGCTGGCGATGAGGCACCAGAAGCCGGTCATGGCGGTCATGGTCATCACCAGTTGCCAGTGACGGGTGGGATCCCCGGCGGCGAGCGGCGTGACCACGGCGGCGATCACCGCGCAGGTGGCGGCATCCGGACCGACGATGAGCTGACGGGAGGTGCCAAAGAGGGCGTACACCACCATGGGCAGGATGCAGGAGTAGAGGCCGACGATGGCGCCCACCCCGGCGAGCTCCGAATAGGCGATGGCCACGGGCAGGGCCACGGCCGCGACCGAGAGGCCAGCGCGAAGATCCGGCATCAGCCAGGCCCGCTGGTATTGCAGCAAGGCGGCGAGCCCCGGCAGCCAGCGCTCGAGAGAGAAGAAATCGCGCATTATTTAACCCATTGAGTTACAAACATCTTTTTCTTAGTGTGCCCAAGGTTGTCGGCCCTTTGCAATCCGCTCATGGCCAGTTCACCACAAGGTCAGGCCAGATGCGTTGCCACTCCTTGGCCCTGACCCGTTCGCTAAAGATACGGCTCTCCTGGCGACAGCGCGGATTGGGGCTCACCACCAGGGACCAGTTGGGGGCAAAGCCGTAGGGGGCCAGCCACTCGAACGCATCATCTGCCAACAGGCGGACTCCGATGCAGGTGGGTATCTCCACCCAGTGGCTGAGGGCCGAGAGCGAGCTGGCAAAAGGAGGCACCTGCTGGCGCAGATGCATGCGGGCCTGGTTGCGCACCTCCCACTGCTGGCCCGGCATCCTGGCGGCGAGCCAGGCTTCGTGATCGGCCTCCTTCAATCCAGTCGGATCAGCGCTGTCCAGATAGATAAGGTCGATGTCGTTGAGCGGGGTGGGCTCGGCCTTGTCATGGAGGTGATCCCAGATGAGGTTGCGCACAAACCCCGCCCCCAGGGCCCAGTCGGGCAGAGCCAGCTCCCGCGCAGCCCGGAGGCAATCCATGCGCGGGTGATCAGCCCGCAGCAGGGCCTCGGTGCAGGCCCGCAGGTGTGCCTCCCGCAGCGGCCCTGCGTCAACCTGCATTGCGGCGCAACCAGACGTCGATGTAGCTGCAGCTCGGCACTATGGTGAGCCCCTCAGAGAGGGCCCAGTCGTAGAAGCGGCGGGCCAGCTTGTCGGCAATCCCCTGTCCGCGCAGCTCGGGGGGAACCTGGGTGCTGTAGGCGTCCACCGTGGTGGCGTCCAGCCGGCGATAGGCAAGGCGGGAGATCTTGCCGTCCACGGTGCAGACAAATTGCTGCTGATCGGCCTGGTGAAGGATGTCGCTCATCGGGGGTCCTCTTTGGGTGAATGGGAAGATCAGAACATGGCGGACAGGGTTTGCCAACGCCATTCTTTGCGCCCATGGCGGGCTCGCTTACACTGGCCGGCCTGCGAATGGTCGCAAGGCAAGGTATAGAACATTGAGAGAGGATGGATCCGTCATGGCCTTCGCCACCCTGGACGATCTGATAGGCAACACCCCGCTGCTGGCGCTGCGCCGCATCAATCCGCACCCCGGCGTCACCCTGCTGGTGAAGCTGGAGGGCAACAACCCCGCCGGCTCCGTCAAGGACAGGGCGGCGCTGAACCTCATCAGGCAGGCAGAGGCGAGTGGTCACTTAGCGCCAGGAGCCCGGCTCATCGAGGCCACCTCCGGCAATACCGGCATCGCGCTGGCCATGGTGGCGGCGTCCCGGGGTTACCGGATGCGACTCATCATGCCGAGCAACATGAGTCAGGAGCGGCGCGACGCCATGCAGGCCTACGGCGCCGAGCTGGTGCTGGTGGAAGAGGGCATGGAAGCGGCGCGAGACCTCGCCCTGGCCATGCAGGCGCGGGGGGAGGGGCTGGTGCTCGATCAGTTCAACAAGGGGAGCCCGCAGAATTCGGAAAAAATCGTACGCTAACAGTTCAAGCGTCCCGGCCACGCCTGACTGTAGCTTGTTGACTGGTCAATCTGTCTCGCGGGTAAAGCGATAGAACAAGTTCGGCTCGCTGACCACGTACAAATACCCTTCATCGTCGATGGTTACGCCTTCGGCTTGGGGTATACCTTTCAGCAAACCAGCAAACCCCCTCGCCAAGGAGCGGAAACTCACCACCTTGCCCTCGTCGGTCATTTCAATCAGCAGTTTCGACTCGTCGCTGAGCAGGATCAGATGGCCGCTCTGTTGATCGAATACAACCGAAGACAAGTCAGTGGCAAACACCTTGTCTTTTACTAAATAACTGTTCCGAACAGTAGATCACTTGAGGGAGGGAACTCGGCCTGATTTCGGCGATCAGATCGGTTGCGAATCCACACCAACCCCTCCACCAAGCCGAGCCCACGTCATGCTATCAGCACTGCCAGAAGACCTCTCCCCAGATCTCCGCCTACGTCTCAGAAATGTGAAAGCGGCCAACGAGCATCGCCGTCTGGTAGCCATCGCCATGCTCGTTAAGGGCCACAGCGTCTCCGCCATCGCTCGCCTGTTAGGCGCGGCCCGCTCGTCAGTGAATCGTTGGCGCCAGCGGTTCCTCACCGATGGTCTGGACGGCCTGCGCAATGGCACAACGGGACGGCGGCGCAGGTTGTGCCGGGACAAGCTCGCGACCTTCTTGCTGGCCCTGGTGGAGACATCGCCCCGAGACTGGCATTACCAGCGCAGCCGCTGGAGTTCCGAGCTGATGGCCAAGGTGATCCACGACCATGCCCGCGATTTCATTCACCCATCAACCATTCGGCGCCTGCTCCGTGAATTTGGCATCGTCTATCGCCGCGCATGCCCCACGCTCTGCATCAAAGCGCCTGATAAAGAACAGAAATTGGCAGACATTGCCGAGGCGCTGAAGCAGGCATCCACGACCCACCCGGTGTTGTTCGTCGACGAGGCTGACATCGATCTCAATCCGCGCATCGGCGCCGACTGGATGCGCCGCGGTGCCCAGAAGCGCGTTCCCACGCCGGGGCAAAATCGCAAGCATTACGTGGCTGGCGCACTGTGCGCGACCACCGGGAAAGTGACCGTCCGTTATGGTGACAGCAAATGTTCGGGGCTGTTCATCGACCTGTTGAAAGCCCTCAAGCGCCGCTACCGGGAGGCGGAGCGCATCACGCTAGTGCTGGATAACTACATCATCCACAAGAGCCGAGAAACCTGTGTCTGGCTGGCGCGTCATCCGCAGTTTGTCTGCCTGTTCCAGCCGGCCTACCACCCGTGGGTGAACCGCATCGAGCGGTTGTGGAAAGCAATGCATGACACCGTCACCCGCAACCACCAGCACCGCTCATTGGATAGTCTGCTGGTCGCGGTAAAGCGCTTTCTACGTACGGCTTCGCCTTTTCCCGGTAACCGCCACGCGATGGCCAAGGTGTAGCAGAGTTGGGATCAGTTATTTAGGTTGGACATGTCGCGGACGTGCAGGGAAACGCCTCCTTCCAGGCTGGCACGAAGGCCGCTCACTTCCAGTAATTGCCGGGGGTCACGCTCCTTGGTCACAAACAAACGATCACCTTTTAGGTCGTAGGCGAGCCCTTCAAGGCCTTTGTTGTCCTCCTTGCCAAGCGCCAAGGTTAGCGCTGAATACTGGTCTAGGCTCAATGGTCGATCAGGAGAAAGCTTACCGTATTCGTCGATGGGGATATCCACGATAACCAGGCTCTGCCGCCGCTCTTCGGCAATGACCAGTTGACCGTTGCCGGCATAGGACACCGCTTCCACGTCGTGGAAGCCATCCAGGCTGTAACGTCGCTCCACGTCACCGTCACGACTGAGGGCCAGCAGCTCGTTCGGGCCATTGGTAACCGCCCACAGCAGATTTAGGTCAGGATCGAAGGTCAGGCCCGAAAGGTTGTTGTCCACACCGGGAACCGCCTTAGCATCCAGCTCAACCCGATAGCCAGGCAGCCACACAGAGCGCTCCTGCCAATCGTCTGTGTGCCAGTGGGTCTTGATCCAAAAGTACAGACGATCATCAAGGTGATGAGTACGTACTTGGAATACGGTGAGCAACACAAGGCATACAAGCGCCCACATCCAAACACTTACTTTCCGTGTTCGGCCCAGCCAGTTTTTAGCCATCAAATACATTAGAAGCCTCGTTAAATCAGACTGACGCCACGAGCCGTGATGGTTTCAACCCGACTCGGCGCGGCTGGCACAGGTGATACACAACGGCGTGGCCGGATCGAACTCCAGACGGCCCGAGGCGATCAACTCGCCGCATTGGTTACACCAGCCATAGTCGCCCTCGTGCCAGCGCTTGAGGGCCAGTTGGAGACGGACACGTTCATGCCGTGCACGACTGCGGATCGCATCGTTCATCGCTTGTTGCTGGAGTGCGTCCATTCTCGATAGACGCCCCACCTTGCTTTGATCCAGCTCTACCGATTGCGAGCGAGACTCAGCGTCTCCCAGCAATCGATCCAGCTCGGCAGCCCGCTGTTCCAGTAGGGTCTTGAAATGGGCAAGATCGAGGGCGTCGTCCAGGCTCATTAGCGCAGCAGTAACAGCGGACTGGTGGTGGTACGGAGCATGCTGGTAGTGGTGCTGCCGACCAGGAACTGCCGGATACGTGAGTGTCCATAAGCCCCCATCACTAGCAGATCGATGCCATGCTCTTTCTGATAGGCGTGCAGGGTAGGTTCTATTTCACCGCTCCGAGTCTCAGCGCGAACGGTAAATCCGGCGTTGATCAGCACTTTCTGCGCCCAGTCCAGCTGCGCGGACGCTTCGTCGTTCACGGGCCCAACCATGACCAGATGGATCGGCAGCCCCTTCAGCAGCGGGCTGGCTGCCAGCATCTCCACACCCTTGCGGGTTGTAGCGCCGCCATCGAATGCCAGCATCGCGCTCTTGGGCTTTTGGAAGTTGGCCGGGGTGACCAGGATTGGCCGGTGCATGATACGAATAACGCTTTCCAGCTGGCTTCCGACATGCTGACTCAGACCGCCACTAGACTCGCCCTGGCGACCGATAACCAGCAAGCGCGTTTCACTTTGCAGCTCTTGCAAGCTCTCCAGTAAATCGCCATGTCGCTGCTTGGACTCCGGTGCGCGCACACCATCATTCACGGCCCGTTCTTTCGCGGCTGCAAGCATGATTCGCCCTTGTTCAAGGGCCAACTTGCCGCGCTGTTCATCCAGGGAAGCAAGCTCATCAAGCAGGTGCTCGCGGCTGCCAAGGCCAATGTTGCCACTCAAATCTGCTGCAACCGGATACTGGCGCTGATCCAGCACATGCAGGAAGGTCAGCGGCGCTTCCAGGCTCAGACTGGCCCAGGCCGCGTAGTCGCAAACAGCTGGAGCCGAGGTGGAACCGTCGATACAGGCAATTACGTGGGTCATTGTTGTTCTCCTTCTCAGTGGCCCATGAGTTGATCAATGGCGTCAGGTTTATCGTGAACACCAAAGCGATCCACGATAGTGGCGCTGGCCTCGTTTAAGCCCAGCACTTCGACTTCAGTACCTTCACGGCGGAACTTAATGACTACCTTGTCCAGGGCTGCAACAGCGGTGATATCCCAGAAGTGTGCACGATTCAGGTCGATGGTTACCTTGTTCAGGGCTTGCTTGAAGTCGAAGGCTGCGACGAACTTGTCAGCCGAGCTGAAGAACACCTGACCGGTGACGTTATAGCTACGATGCTCGCCGGCTTCGTCCAGCGAAGAACTGATCGCCATGTAATGGCCAACCTTGTTGGCGAAGAACATCGCAGCCAGTAGCACGCCGGCTAACACGCCGAAGGCCAGGTTGTGGGTGGCCACCACGACCACCACGGTGACGACCATGACAATGTTGATCGATAAGCAGCATCGGCTTCTTGTGGTGTCCGTTGGCGTCTACGCTACCCCTTCAATCCCAGGAATTACGAGGGTTTCACGTTTGTTGACGTCCATGCCGTCCGTTGGCATCTACGGATAATGCGGGTATCGTTGCGGGTATCAATGCCCGGATACCCGCACTATGCCTCTAACCGATGCCAAGATCCGCAACACTAAGCCTGCCGATAAACCTCTAAAGCTCACCGACGGTGGTGGGCTTTACTTGGAGGTTCGGCCGACTGGTACCAGGCTGTGGCGTTTGCGCTATCGCATAGACGGTAAGGAGAACGTATTTGCAATCGGTGGTTATCCGGAGATCGGCCTGGCGGATGCGCGTGATGCGCGGGAAAAGGCCAAACCGCTGATTCGTCAGGGCATCCATCCATCGCACAATCGGCAGGCTGAGCGGCTGGCTAACAGTGCTGCCAATGCGAACACCTTCGAAGCAGTCGCCCGCGAGTGGATCAAGAAAAAAGCCCCAAGCTGGACGCCGTACTACTTACGGCAGGTTGAGCGGTTCATGGCGGCCGACGTCTTTCCCTTTGTGGGGAAGTTGCCGATACGCAATGTTTCTGCTGCGCATCTGCTTGAGATCCTCAATCGAATTGAAGGGCGAGGGGCCGCCACAGTTGCCTTGCTCGTAAGGCAGTGGTCATCGGCAGTGTTTCGATATGCCGTCGCGACACTGCGTGCGGATGCTGATCCGGCTGCCGCTCTGAAGGGGGCTATCCACCGCCCCAGGGTGCAGCACCACAAGCCGCTCACCCGTGATCAGATAGCGGAGTTCTCTAAGGCCTTGGAGCAATACGGTGGCTACAGAGCCACGGTAATCGCGCTACGTCTGATGCTGCTCACATTCGTTCGCACTGTAGAGCTGCGCAAGGCGGAGTGGAATGAATTCGACCTGGATCGTGCTGAATGGCGAATCCCGGGTGAGCGCATGAAGATGCGTGAGCCGCACATCGTTCCTCTATCGAGTCAGGCAGTTGAACTGCTGCGTGAGCTGGCCACCCATACGGGCGGTCGTCGCCAGCTTTTCCCGAACCTTCGCAATCCGAGCGAATGCATGACGGCAACGACGCTGAACCGTGCGCTTGAGCGCATGGGATTCAATGGGAAGGACAGTATCGGTTTTTCGGCTCATGGCTTCCGCGCAACAGCTTCGACAATGCTGAACGAGATGGGCTATCGCGCAGATGTTATCGAGCGTCAGTTGGCGCATGCCGAGAGAAACAAGGTGCGCGCAAGCTACAACCAGGCTGAGTATCTGGAAGAGCGACGCCAGATGATGCAGGCGTGGGCTGATGATATTGATATGAATATTTCAAAAGGGCGCCGTTGAGTGCTGGCGGTTGCAGGAGCTGAGTGCAACACGGTTATTGAATTGAAGCCGGAGCATCATGCCGCATCGCCATGGCATTTTGCATGACCTCTCCCATCACCTCGATGGGGCACTTGATTCGAAGCGCTTGCGCGGTCGCATGTTCAGTTGCAGCGCAATGGCGTCCAGCTCCTCCTGGCTATGTACCGACAGGTCTGTGCCCTTGGGCAAGTACTGGCGAATCAGTCCATTGATGTTTTCGTTGCTGCCGCGCTGCCAAGGGCTGTGTGGGTCGCAGATGAGGGTCGCCACACCTGTTCTCTGGGGTGGTCTCAGCGTGCCGCGCCATCTCCCGCCCTGGTCGTAGGTCATGCTCTGCGCGTCACTAGCGGTATTCAATTGAGCGCTTAACCACTGGTGCGCTCCACCGGTACTTGCTTCAAGCCAGTAAATCTCTGCGTTTGCCGGGGCTAAAGGTCGCGCGGAGGCGAGTTAAAGCCTGGGTATTTATCCGACATTCCGCACCTGATTTAGGAATAAATTTGCCGATAGCGCTCACCCAATACCTCCAAAATGATCTGCTGGTCTCCTGTTAGCTCCGTTACTTGTGGCGGAGCTTCTCCCAGTCGATATTCATGGATGCCACCAAAGCGCAAAAAGATCCAACGGGCCGTCGGCTGCTGGGTCGGTTTCTTTTTCATATCCGCCACACTGCGATTCTGCTCCACTAATCCCTGCCGGATCCGGTGCTCCAACGCTGCGTAAATCATCAGGCTACAGGTCATCACCATGAGCAACGCTTCAATCCGCTCCGGCTTTTTCAGGTACAGTGAGGAGGTTAAAAACTCCGGGCTCTTGAGAAAACGAAAGCCCCGTTCGACATTCTGCTGCGCTTTATAGGTGGCCAAAAGTTCGGCCATGGTCAGCGTATCGCTGTGGTCATTGGTCGCCAGGATGAACACCCCGGTCTGGTTGCGGGCCTCTTCAACGCAAGCCAGGCTAGTTGCCGCCAACCCAGTGATTTGAAACTGATGGCCAATTGGCTCTTCGCCACGCTTGGGTCTG
>NZ_JAPDBZ010000012.1:0-47437 GCF_027705505.1 Aeromonas sp. QDB56 | reverse complement strand
GCAGCGAAAATCGATACAGAACAGGACCTTAGAAGGAATTTCAAATGAAGTGTTTTCTTAAGGTCCTGTATATGTATGTGGCCGGTCCGCACTTCTCGCTGGCAGACATTCCCATCGGGCTGTCAGTCAACCGCTGGCTGGAGACGCCCTATGATCGCCCGTCGCTACCCGCCGTGGACGACTACTATCAGCGACTGAAAGAGCGGCCGGGGTTTCGACGCTATGGGGCCAATGGCACGCCCTGAGGCGAGCAAGATAACCCGGGCAAGGAAAGAGACGGCAGACCGGGCCAACGCGCTGGCCCGGTCTGCACAGCTTCAGGGCTGGGCATCCGGCTGATTGGCGGGGGCGGCCTTGATAAAGGCTTGCAACTGCTCGCAGTTGGCGACGATGCGCGCAATGGTGGGGTAGTCATCCAGGGTCATGTCGAAGCGGCGGGCGTTGTAGACCTGGGGCACCAGCATGCAGTCCGCCAGGGTGACCTCGTTGCCCACGCAATAGATGCCGGCGGTGGTCATGAGAAGCTGCTCCAGCGCGGTGAAGGTCTCGTCAATCCAGTGGCGATACCAGGCATCCCGCGCCATCTTGCTCTGCCCCAGCTCCTGCTCCAGGTAGTGCAGCACGCGCAGGTTGTTGAGGGGGTGGGTGTCACAGGCGATCATGTTGACGATCTGGCGCACCCGGGCACGTTCGATGGGGGCGGAGGGCATCAGGGGGTAGGCGGGATAGGTCTCGTCGAGGTACTCCATGATGGCCACCGACTGACCCAGATGCACGTCATCGTCCACGAGAAACGGCACCAGTCCCTGTGGATTGACCCGGCGGTAGGCCTTCTCCTTCTGCTCACCCTGCCGCAAGTTGACCGGGTGCTGCTCATAATCGAGCCCCTTGAGTTGCAGTACCAAACGCACGCGAAAGCTGGCCGATGAGCGCCAATATCCAAACAACTGCAGCATAGTGTGTCCCTGTGGTGGCAGGTGTCTGCCACCTGCCGTGTCGCCCGCCCCTCCCGGGGTCGGGCTCTCCTAGCTCGCCCGCTCGGCCGTTGCTTGCGTGACCCGCTGCAAAATGGTGCCAAACAGACTCATCCCGTTGCGATCCTGCATCGCGATGGACACTGTATCACCAAAGCGCAGAAAGGGTGTAGTGGCTTGACCTGACTCGATAATTTCCAGCATCCGCCGCTCGGCAAGGCAGGAGGATCCCCGGCTTCTGTCGTAGTTGGAGACGGTGCCCGAGCCGATGATGCAGCCCGCCCCGAGCGGCCTTGTCTTGGCGGCATGGGCAATCAGTTCATCAAAGTTGAAGGTCATGTCCACCCCGGCGTCGGGCTGCCCGAACAGGGCGCCGTTGAGGTGGGTCACCAGGGGCAGGTGGACCTTGCCATCGCGCCAGTCATCCCCCAGCTCGTCCGGGGTGATGGCCACCGGCGAGAAGCTGCTGGAGGGCTTGGACTGGAAGAAGCCGAAGCCCTTGGCAAGCTCCCCGGGAATGAGGTTGCGCAGGCTCACGTCGTTGACCAGCATCAAGAGCTTGATGTGGCTCGCCGCCCCCTGCGAACGGGTGCCCATGGGCACGTCGTCGGTGATGACGGCGACTTCCGACTCGAAGTCGATACCCCACTCCTCGGAGCCCATCACGATGGGGCCACGGGGCGGCAGGAAGCTGTCAGAGCCTCCCTGATACATCAGGGGATCGTGCCAGAAGCTTTCTGGCATGTCGGCACCGCGCGCTTTGCGCACCAGCTCCACGTGATTGACGTAGGCACTGCCGTCAATCCACTGGTAGGCGCGAGGCAGCGGGGAGAGGCAGGCGGTCTCATCGAAGGGGAAGGCGTCGGGGCAGGCGCCCTCGTTGAGTCGCTGATAAACCTTCGCCAATTGCGGCGCCACTTCGCCCCACTCGTCGAGGGCCGACTGCAGGGTCGGGGCAATGGTCGTCACGTGGACGGCGCGCGCCAGATCGCGGCTCACCACCACCAGGGCGCCGTCGCGCTTGCCATTGTTCAGGGTTGCCAGTTTCATATCGAATTCCTTATTTGCCGAGCGTCTCTGGACGCTGCCAGCTGGTGACATAACCGGGGTGTTCGACCCCTTCGCAGATCGGGCCGACGGCCAGGGCATCCCGGGTGTCGAGCATCACCGCCACCTCGTCGGTGAAGGTCTTGGCATGAGCCAGTCCCGCCGCAAAGGCCTTGGGATGGGGACCATGGGTGAAGCCGGCAGGGTGGAAGGTGACCATGCCCCGCTTGATGTTGTCCCGGCTGAAGAAGTACCCAGCGTGGTAGAAGAGCACTTCGTCGAAGTCGTCGTTGCTGTGGTAGAAGGGCACCCGCAGGGCGCCTGGGTCACTCTCGATGGGACGCGGCACGAAGGTGCAGACCACGAACCGGCTCGCCACGAAGGTGGAGTGAGCCGAGGGAGGCAGGTGGTAGCGGTGGCTCATCAGCGGGCGGATATCCCGCCAGTTGAGGCGCACCACGCACAAGTCCCCGTGCCACCCTTGTGCATCCAGCGGGTTGAACGGCCAGGTGACGACCGAGACCTGATCGTGGCGCTTGATCTGCAGCGACCAGGGGTTTTCATCCTGCTGGGCCAGGAAGCGCTCGTTGATGGCGGGCACGTCCAGGGCCGCCGGATCGAAGATGGCGTGATTGCCCACCAGTCCCTTGTCCGGCAGCTGATAACTGTCTTCCGTCGCCTCTATCATCAGGATGAAGAGGGGCGCGGTGGGCTCGATGCGCCACATGGTGCCACGGGGGATCACCACATAGTCGCCATCTCTCAAGATGAGGTGTCCGTAGTCGCAGTAGAACTCTCCGCTCCCCTCGTGAATGAACAGGAGCTCGTCGCCATCGGCGTTTCGCACCAGAAACGGCATGGGCTCATGCAGGCGCCAGATGCGGTAGCGGCAGTGGGGGTTGCTGAGAATATCCGGCATCACCCAGGGGGAGAGGGAGCTCACCTCCTCCTGCAGATCGTTCAAGTCAAACGCCCGTGGCCGAAGCGGTCCCTCCCAGTTGACCCAGTCGGTGGGAGCATGCTTGTGGTGCATGTGGGTGGCCGGACCGAAGAAGCCCGAGCGCCCCAGCTCGCGCTCATAGATGGCCTGCTCCGGCAGATCGGCATGGGCCTGGCGGGAGTGGGTTCCCTCCCGATGGGGGAAGCTTATCCAGTTACGCATCGCTCGGTTCTCCGTTTTTCTGGCCCTGCGCGGCACTGTTCACCTCCCCTTGCGTGGATCCGTCCAGCACGCCACGGCGGATCTGATCCAGCTCGATGGATTCGAACAATGCCTGGAAGTTGCCCTCACCAAAGCCCTCGTTGCCCTTGCGCTGGATGATCTCGAAGAACACGGGACCGATGACGGTGTCCGTGAAGATCTGCAGCAGGATGCCGTCCTTCGTCGGCGAGCCGTCGATGAGGATGCGCAGCTCTTTCAGCGCCGCCAGATCCTCCTGATGACCCGCCACCCGGCTGTCCACCTTCTCGTAGTAGGTGTCCGGCGTCGGCATGAAGCCGGTTCCCCGCCCTCTGAGCGTGCGGATGGTGTGATAGATGTCGGCAGAGGCGAGCGCGATGTGCTGGATCCCCTCCCCCTTGTACTGGCGCAGGTACTCCTCTATCTGGGACTTGTCGTCCGCCGACTCGTTGATGGGAATGCGAATTTTGCCGCAGGGGGCCGTCATGGCGCGCGAGTGCAGTCCGGTCAGCTTGCCCTCGATGTCGAAGTAGCGGATTTCCCGGAAGTTGCCGATCCGCTCGTAGAAATTCGACCAGAGGTTCATGTTGCCGCGATGGACGTTGTGGGTCAGGTGGTCGATCTCATAGAGCCCCGCGTCCACCTCGGCCATGCGGGCCTGCCAGTCGGGGTAGAAGATAAAGTCCACGTCATAGATGGAGCCCCGCTCGCCATAGCGATCGACAAAGGAGAGGGTACTCTCGCCGATGCCGTAGATGGCGGGGATGTTGAGTTCCATGGGGCCGATTTTGCCCACAAACGGCTTGGCCCCCTGGCCAATGGCGTACTGCTGGGCACGGCCGGCATCGCTCACCCGAAACGCCATGCCGCACACGCTCGGACCATGGGCCCGGGCAAACTCCTCCGCTTGGGAGTGGGGCTCGGCATTGACCACGAAGTTGATGTCCCCCTGGCGATAGAGCCAGCACTGCTTGTGCCTGTGCTTGGCCACTTCGGCAAAGCCCAGTGAGACGAACAGCGCCTTGAGGGCCGCAATGCCCTTGAGATCCGGCGCCGTGTACTCGACAAACTCAAACCCGTCGGTGCCAAGGGGGTTGATGGTGTGAGTACGGGAAGAGGGGGTGGTCATGATGCGCTCCTTGCGATGAACTGATAACGAAACGGTTCACGCCGCAAGGGCTCGACAGGCAGCCCGCACGGCATTTTTAACAACTTGTTTCATTAGAGTGGCGAGCGCAGGGAATGAGAAGGGGCGGCGTTCAGATAGTTTGGCGGGGATCCGCGCCAAAAAATGTAAATGAAATGTGACATCACAGCCCCAACCTTGCACTGCGCTCGTTAGCGTCCCGCAAGGCTGTCAGCTTTGCCTTACAGCGACCAATAACGGGGTTCGATATGGGGCAGCACCGCCCTCGCCTTTAGCAATCGAGTCCTTTGCGGGTTGATGAGCCAGGCTTGCTCCCCCAACGCC
Source organism: Aeromonas sp. QDB56 (assembly GCF_027705505.1). Taxonomy (NCBI): domain Bacteria; kingdom Pseudomonadati; phylum Pseudomonadota; class Gammaproteobacteria; order Aeromonadales; family Aeromonadaceae; genus Aeromonas; species Aeromonas sp. QDB56. The sequence continues at coordinate 42,765 of NZ_JAPDBZ010000012.1, read as the reverse complement.
AGCAGGGGCAGATCGTGCAGGCTGTCACTCAGGGTGAGTGCGGCCTCCAGGGTCAGGAGCTCGGGCAGCAGCTTGTGCCTGCCATGGCAATAGAAGCGCGGCACTAGGCCGCCGAAACGGTAACCCATCCGCGAGCCGATGATGCGGTGAGGGAGCCTTGGCAGTTGACGATGGAGCTGGGCACGGACCAGGGCGCGGGGACTGGCGGAGATGACCCAGCAGCGGTACCCCTCCCCCGTCAGGAGGGCTCGCGCCTCCCGATACAGACCGGGCCGGGTCAGGCTGTACTGCCGTATCAAGGCGCGCCAGGCCAGGGGGGATAGCCCGAGGGTGATGGTCCACCAGATGAGTGCAATGCCGCGACTGCGCTGACCTGGCAGCAGATAGATCACGGCACCGAACGCCATCAGTGGCCACAGCAGCAGCGGCCAGAGACGGCGGCGCAAGATGAAACGCAGCAACCCCGCATGGCTGTCATCCGGCGCCAGGGTGTCATCGAAGTCGGCCAGGATCCAGCCACGGGCTGGGACTCTCACGGTTGCTGCGCTCATTCGGTGATCTCTGCGATGGCGGCATGCAACTCGGGCAGGAGGAACAGTGTCCCCTCATCGGGCGGACAGACGAGATCGAAACTCTCACCTACCAGGGTGAAGGCGAGGCGCCAGGCGTGCAGATAACCGCGATCCGCCACCGTGCCGCCGTAACGCTCATCCCCGAGGATGGGGGCTCCCACGCTCTTCAAGGCCACCCGGATCTGATGGGTCTTGCCGGTCCGGGGCTTGATGCGATAAAGGCGCAGCCCCTCGCGCACCGAAACGGAGTCGAACCAGCTGATGGCCGGGTTATCCTGGGTGCGGCTCAGCATCCAGCTGCCGCCTCGCCCTTTCTCCATGTCCCCCTTCACCCAGCCCTGCTTCTTCTTCGGCTTGCGATCGGAGAGGGCCAGATACTGCTTGCTCACTTCCCGCGCCGCGAAAGCCATGCTGAGGGCGCGATTCGCTTCGGGGGTGCGGGCCAACAGCACCAACCCAGAGGTCATCTTGTCCAGTCGATGGACCGGATAGAGGTCAAGACCGGTATCCATTCTGACCCGATTGACGAGACCCGGCTCGCCGGCATCATCGTGCATGCCAATGCCCGGACGCTTGTTAATCACCATGAAATCTTTGTGCTGCAATTGTATCCGGTACATGTATAACCCTTTAGAATGTTACTTGTTAACAACTTGAATGCAGGCCTGCAGGCCATCTTCATGGACCCTCAGCACAAGAATCGCACGAATGAAAAAATGCCTGTTTTGGCTGTTGTTGCTTGGCATCACTTGCTTCTCGCCCCTCCAGGCCAGTGAACGGACACGTGATCTGCCGGAGAAGGTGGTATTGCAGTTGCGCTGGCTGCATCAGCCCCAGTTTGTGGGCTATCACATGGCCAAGGCCAAGGGGTATTACGCCGACGCCGGTCTGGATGTCGAGATAAGGCCAGGTGGCAAGGGAATAAGTCCGGTTCAGGAGGTGCTGGCCGGACGCGCCGACTTTGGCGTCGGCAACACCGAGGTGCTGACCCACTACGCCCAGGGCAAGCCGCTGCTGGCGCTGGCCAGCGTCTACCAGCACTCTCCCTCCATCTTCCTGGCACGCCGCGACAGCGGCATTCTCACCGTTGCGGACATGCGTGGCAAACGGATCATGATGTTTCCGGGTCATCAGGATGCCGAACTGCTGGCCACCCTCTACTATCAGGGACTTCACGAGCGCCAGCTCATCCCGGTACCCACTTCGGTCAACATCGACGATCTGATCGCCGGCCGAATAGACATCTTCAACGCCTATCTGAGCAATGAGCCATTCTATCTGGAAGAGCGCGGCATCTCGGTGTCCGTCATCAACCCTCGCAACTACGGCATCGATTTCTACAGCGACATTCTCTTCACCACCCAGGCACAGGAGCGGCTCAATCCGGAGCGGGTGGCACGTTTTCGTGCAGCCAGCCTCAAGGGATGGCGCTATGCCCTCACCCACCCCGAGGAAGCCATCGCCCTGCTGCGCACGGAGTATGGCGTCAACCGCAGCCAGGCCCACATGGAATACGAGTTGCAGATGAGCAAGGAGATGATCCAGCCGCTCTATGTGGAGATCGGGTATATGAATCCGGATCGCTTCGCTCACATCATGCAGCAGCTGGTGGAGATAGGCCTCCTTGCCAAACCGGTCTCCCTGACCCGTTTTCTCTATCAGGTTCCCTCAGAACAGTGGAGCTTCTGGCGTCCATGGTTCCTGCTGAGCCTGGGTGTTGGTGGTCTCATCCTGCTGCTCTCCCTCTATCTTCTGATGAGCAACAAGCGGCTCAACCAGGAAGTGGCCCTGCGCAAGCAGCGAGAGCAGGAGATACTGCAACTGGCCCGCCTCGATCCCCTTACCGGGCTGCCCAATCGCCTGAGCCTGATGGAGCAGTTGAAACACCAGGTGCAAAGCGACAATCCGGGCTGCCTGCTGTTTTGCGATCTCAATGACTTCAAGCGCATCAACGACAACTTCGGCCACAGCCAGGGGGATGCCATCCTCTGCCAGCTGGCCCGACGGATCCACGACGCCATCGGCCACCAGTGCTATTTTGCCCGCTTGGCGGGGGACGAGTTCATCCTGCTGCTGCCGGGCTACGATATCCGTCAGGCAGAGGAGGTCACCGCCGTGATCCGCCAGGCCATGCAGGCCCCCTTCGTGGTCAATGACCAGCCGATGCAGGTGGGCATCAGCATCGGCGTCAGCCACTACCAGCATGACTGGAGCCCGGAGCAGTGGCTCATCCAGGCCGACAGGGCCATGTATTGTGACAAGGGCGGCCGCGTCATCACGCTGGCGGAGCAGTCCGGCTGACTGGTTCATCTCCCGGCACACAGAGCCGATACCCCCATGAAACCAATAACAGGAAGGCCACCCCAGGGGTGCAATGCTGTTCAGATAAGCACATTTTTGACTAATTATTCATAAATGCGACTTGAGTTGGGGGAGCAAGGCTGTTTCCAGTCGATGTTCCTTCAGCCTTTATCCAGCGTGGCTTGCAATAGAAAGAGGGAGGCATCATGCCTCCCTCATTTTTTTAGCCCTGATACTACGTGGACTGGAACTCAAATTCTCTTAAGTGAACAGCATTGACCCCAGGGGTGGCCTTCCTGCATTGCATGAGTCTGACCGCTCTTACCCGAAGGTCTGCCCCAGGGATTTGAGCTGGCGAGCCTTGGTGAGCAGGATGTCGCTCGAAGCGTCCATGTCCTGCATCTTGTTGCTGTTGGTGTGGGAGTGCTGGGAGATGGCGTTGACGTTGCGGCTGATGTCCTCCACCACCGCCTGCTGCTCCTCTGCCGCCGTCGAGATCTGGGCCGAGAGGTCCACCACCCGTTCTATTTCCGTCAGCACCTGATGCAGACTCTCTGATCCCTGGCGGGTCAGGGTCACGCAGGATTGGGTCTGTTGCAGGTTCTGCTGCATCATTCCCTTCCAGCCGTTCAGGGTACGCTGGATCTGGCCTATGCTGCTCTGGATCTGCTCGGTCGCCTTGTGGGTGCGCGTGGAGAGGGTTCGCACCTCGTCCGCCACCACCGCAAAGCCTCGCCCCTGCTCCCCTGCACGCGCCGCCTCGATGGCGGCGTTGAGCGCCAGCAGATTGGTCTGATCCGCAATGCCCTGGATCTCGCTCATCAGCACACCGATGCGGTCCGACTCCTCCGCCAGTGCCACGGCGGCCGTGAAGGCATGCTCTGCCTGGGTGGCCAGCTCCGTCACCCTGTGCTGGGTATCTTCCAGCTGCTGATCGGTGTGTTGGCAGTGCGCCTTGGCCTGGGCTATCTGGTTGTCCGTCTCTAGGATATTGCGGGCAATCTCGTGGGCTGTCGCCGCCATCTCGGTGATGGCCGTCGCCACCTGTTGGGTCTGGACATCCTGTTCGGCGATGTCGGCGCTTGCCTCGCTGGAGGCTGTTTTCAGATGCACCGCGAGATCCTGCAGGGAGAGGGTCGCATCGTCCACTCGCCCAAGGACGGTGCGGATCCTGGCCTGCAACAGCTTGATGTGGAAGTCTGCAATGGCACTGGCATCCTCCCCCGAATAGATGAGCCGGGTCAGGCTGTCATATTCGTCCGCGAGCTGTCGCAGATAACGGGGGGTAGTGATGAGGGTGTCACGATAGATCAGGGCCAGCCACAAGAGAGGCAACAGGGTGAACAACGGCCCCCAGGGCCCCATTAGATAGCCCCCCCCCCCGCCAGCATCAGCAAGACACCGACGATGGCCAGCCCGTGGCGCATCGGGCGCAGGCTCAATCCGCTCTTTCGCTCCCCCCGCTCCACGCTCTTCAATCTGGCATAGGTGCGCCCGGCCACGGCTTTCATCTCCGGCGCGGCGCGACTGCGGACCGACTGGTAGCCATTGATCCGCCCCTGCTCGAAGATAGGGGTGACATAGGCATCCACCCAATAGTAACGCCCATCCTTGCAGCGGTTTTTCACCATGCCGCGCCAGGGTTTGCCCTGCTTGAGCTTGCCCCAGAGGTCAGCAAAGGCGCAATGCTGTTCAGATAAGCACATTTTTGACTAATTATTCATAAATGCGACTTGAGTTGGGGGAGCAAGGCTGTTTCCAGTCGATGTTCCTTCAGCCTTTATCCAGCGTGGCTTGCAATAGAAAGAGGGAGGCATCATGCCTCCCTCATTTTTAGCCCTGATACTACGTGGACTGGAACTCAAATTCTCTTAAGTGAACAGCATTGCAGCAAAGGCGGCCTTGGGCATGTCCGGGTGGCGAACCATGTTGTGGTGCTGGCCGATGAGCTCGGCCCGGCTGTACCCCGCTACCCGGCAGAAGTGATCATTGGCGTAGGTGATCACACCCTGCAGGTCCGTGGTGGAGACCAGCTGTTCATTGGCAGGAAAATCCACCTCTTCGTCGATGAGATGAACCTGGGTTTTCTTCATGGCGCACACCCCTTGTTTGATCACCCAATGAGCGTAGCCAAACGCCTACGGGCAAGCAACGCAGAGACCCAGTCGGGGAGGATGGCTGAGACACAATTTGCATCCTGTTTGACGCCGCGCAAGATTTTGGCCCCAAAAGCCCAGATTTGGCCAAAAAATGCCCGGTATTTTCCCAGGTTCACCGCTCTCCCGCACAATGCATCACAGCAAAAAATGGTTCTAACGAGTCTGTGGCACTGGCGTTGCCAGGGGGCCGTCAGGGGAGAGCACACTTGATACGACCTTGGACCTAAGCATGATTGACGTTAACGTAAACGTAGTGTGAGATGATACCGTTCACCCTACACATACAGCAGACACGCACCCCATGAAAGGAGTCACCATGTCCAACCTCTCCCCCTCGGCCGGCAAGCGTTTTCGCACGGCCCTGGCCAACGAAAAGCCTCTGCAGATTGTCGGTACCATCAATGCCTACATGGCGCTGATGGCCGAGCGCAGCGGCTTCCAGGCCCTCTATCTCTCCGGCGCCGGGGTGGCGAACGCCTCCTATGGCCTGCCGGATCTCGGCATGACTTCCATGAATGACGTGCTCATCGATGCCGAACGCATCACGGCTGCCACGCAAGTGCCACTCCTGGTGGACATCGACACCGGCTGGGGGGGCGCCTTCAACATCGCCCGCACCATCCGCGCCTTCGAGCGTGGCGGTGTGGCCGCCGTCCACATGGAAGATCAGGTGGCCCAGAAGCGCTGCGGTCACAGGCCGAACAAGGCGGTGGTCACGGTCTCGGAGATGGTGGACAGGATCAAGGCCGCGGTGGATGCCCGCCAGGACGAGCACTTCGTCATCATGGCCCGCACCGACGCCCTGGCGGTGGAAGGACTGGGCTCGGCCCTGGAGCGGGCCGCCGCCTATGTGGAGGCCGGTGCCGACATGATCTTCGCCGAGGCGGTCACCGAGCTGGATCAGTACGATCGCTTCAAGCAGGCGGCCGGGGTGCCCATCCTCGCCAACATGACCGAGTTCGGCAAGACCGAGCTGTTTGACAAGGAGGCGCTCGCCTTGCATGGCGTCGACATGGTGCTCTACCCCCTGAGCGCCGCCCGCGCCGCCAACCAGGCCGCCCTCAATGTTTATCAGACGCTTCGCCGTGACGGCCACCAACGCGCCGTGGTCGACACCATGCAGACCCGGGAGTCCCTCTACGATTTTCTCGGTTACCACCACTACGAGCAGACCCTGGACAGGCTGTTCACCCAGGACTTGTCGACCAAGGAATAAGACGGCGACCGGCCGCCTTATGCTGGCGGCTGGCGCATCAACGGACTGAATGAGGAAACATGTGATGAGCGCCCTGCCCGAAACCACCGGCTTCAAGCCGAAGAAATCCGTCGCCCTCTCCGGCACCGCCGCCGGCAATACCGCCCTGTGCATCGTGGGCCTCAGCGGCAACGATCTGCACTACCGTGGCTACGACATCCTGGACGTGGCCACCAGCTGCGAGTTTGAAGAGATAGCCCACCTGCTGGTGCACGGCCATCTGCCCAATGTGGCGGAGCTCGCCGCCTACAAGGCCAAGCTCAAGGCCCTGCGCGGCCTGCCCACCGGAGTGAGGACCGCCCTGGAGCAGTTGCCTCCCTCCGCCCACCCCATGGACGTGATGCGCACCGCCGTCTCCGTGCTGGGGTGCCTGTCGCCGGAGAAGGACGATCACAACCACCCGGGCGCCCGGGACATCGCCGACAAGCTGATGGCCTGCTTGGGCTCGGTGCTGCTCTACTGGTACCACTTCAGCCACAACGGCAAACGCATCCATGTGGAGACCGACGACGACTCCATCGGCGGCCACTTCCTCCACCTGCTGCACGGGCACAAGCCACGCGACTCCTGGGTACGCGCCATGCACACCTCTCTCATCCTCTACGCCGAGCACGAGTTCAACGCCTCCACCTTCACCGGCCGCGTCATCGCCGGTACCGGATCGGACATGTACTCCTGCATCACGGGAGCCATCGGTGCCCTGCGCGGGCCCAAGCACGGGGGCGCCAACGAGGTGGCCTTCGAGATCCAGAAGCGCTACGAGAATCTGGACGAGGCGGAGGCCGACATTCGCGCCCGGGTCGAGAGAAAAGAAGTGGTCATCGGCTTCGGCCACCCGGTCTACACCGTCTCCGATCCGCGCAACAAGGTGATCAAGGAGGTGGCGCGCGCCCTCAGCCAGGAGCAGCACAACACCAAGATGTTCGATATCGCCGAGCGGCTGGAATCCACCATGTGGGAAGTCAAGAAGATGTTCCCGAACCTCGACTGGTTCAGCGCCGTCAGCTACCACATGATGGGGGTGCCCACCGCCATGTTCACCCCGCTGTTCGTCATCGCCCGCACCTCAGGCTGGTCGGCCCATGTCATCGAGCAGCGCATCGACGGCAAGATCATCCGCCCGAGCGCCAACTACGTCGGTCCGGCCGATCTGACCTTCGTGCCGCTCAAGGAGCGCAAGTGATGATCAACACGCAATATCGCAAGCCCCTGCCCGGCACACAGCTTGACTACTTCGACGCCCGGGAGGCGGTCAACGCCATCGCCCCCGGCGCCTGGGACAGGCTCTCCTACACCGCCCGCGTCCACGCCGAGAACCTGGTTCGCAAATGCGATCCGGCCATCCTCGGCGAGTGCCTCGGCCAGATAGTGCACAACAAGCGCGATCGCGACTTTCCCTGGTTCCCGGCGCGGGTGGTGTGCCACGACATCCTGGGACAGACCGCCCTGGTGGACCTCGCGGGCCTTCGCGACGCCATCGCCGAGCAGGGGGGAGATCCCGCCCAGGTGAACCCGGTCGTGCCGGTGCAACTCATCGTCGACCATTCCCTGGCCGTTGAATGTGGCGGCTTTGACCCCCAGGCGTTCGAGAAGAACCGCGCCATCGAGGATCGCCGCAACGAGGATCGCTTCCACTTCATCGACTGGACCAAGCAGGCGTTCAAGAACATCGAGGTGATCCCGCCTGGCAACGGCATCATGCACCAGATCAACCTGGAGAAGATGTCCCCCGTCATCCACGCCGATCGCGGTTTGGCCTACCCGGATACCTGCGTCGGTACCGACAGCCACACCCCCCACGTGGATGCCCTCGGCGTCATCGCGGTGGGGGTGGGCGGGCTGGAAGCCGAGAACGTGATGCTGGGGCGCGCCTCCTGGATGCGGCTGCCTTCGATCGTCGGCGTCGAGCTCTCCGGCAAGCCGCAGCCCGGCATCACCGGCACGGATCTGGTGCTGTCGCTCACCGAATTCCTGCGCCAGCAGAAGGTAGTCGGCGCCTACCTGGAGTTTCGTGGCGAGGGCGCCGCCGCCCTCACCCTCGGCGATCGGGCCACCATCTCCAACATGGCGCCGGAGTATGGTGCTACCGCGGCCATGTTCTTCATCGACCAGCAGACCCTCGACTACCTCAAGCTCACCGGCCGTGACGACGAGCAGGTCAGGCTGGTGGAAACCTATGCCAGGGAGGCCGGTCTCTGGGCCGATGCCCTGGCGGGCGCCCAGTACGAGCGGGTGCTGCACTTTGACTTGTCGAGCGTGGTGCGCACCCTGGCCGGCCCCTCCAACCCCCATCGCCGCCTGCCGGTATCGGCATTGGCCGAGCGCGGAATCGCGGTGGACCTGGACAAGGCTCGTGCCCAGGAGGCTGACGGCCTCTTGCCCGATGGCGCCGTCATCATCGCCGCCATCACCAGTTGCACCAACACCAGCAACCCGCGCAACGTGATTGCCGCAGGCCTCCTGGCCCGCAACGCCAACCGGCTCGGCCTGATGCGCAAGCCCTGGGTCAAATCCTCCCTCGCCCCCGGCTCCAAGACGGTCGCGCTTTACCTGAAAGAGGCGGGGCTGATGGATGAGCTGGCACAGCTCGGCTTCGGCGTCGTGGCGTTTGCCTGCACCACCTGCAACGGCATGTCCGGTGCCCTGGATCCCGCCATCCAGCAGGAGATCATCGAGCGGGACCTCTACGCCACGGCGGTGCTGTCGGGCAATCGCAACTTCGACGGCCGCATCCACCCCTATGCCAAGCAGGCGTTTCTCGCCTCGCCCCCCCTGGTGGTGGCCTACGCCATCGCGGGCACCATCCGCTTCGACATCGAGAAAGATGTGCTGGGGGTAGTGGACGGTCAGGAGATTCGCCTCAGGGATATCTGGCCGTCTGATGAAGAGATCGACGCCGTGGTCAAGGCGTCGGTCAAGCCGTCCCAGTTCCGCCAGGTCTATATCCCCATGTTCACCCAAGAAGAGGATCAGGGTCCCAAGGTGACGCCCCTGTACGACTGGCGCTCTCAAAGCACCTATATCCGTCGCCCGCCCTACTGGGAGGGGGCATTGGCGGGCGAGCGCACCCTGCGCGGCATGCGGCCCCTGGCGCTGTTGCCGGACAACATCACCACAGACCACCTCTCCCCTTCCAACGCCATCCTGCCCGGCAGCGCGGCGGGGGAATACCTGGCGAAGATGGGCCTGCCGGAGGAGGACTTCAACTCCTACGCCACCCACCGCGGCGATCACCTGACCGCCCAGCGCGCCACCTTCGCCAACCCCCAGCTGGTCAACGAGATGGCGGTAGTGAACGGCGTGGTGCAGAAGGGGTCCCTCGCCCGCGTCGAGCCGGACGGCAAAGTGATGCGGATGTGGGAAGCCATCAAGACCTACATGGCACGCAAGCAGCCCCTCATCATCGTGGCCGGTGCCGACTACGGTCAGGGCTCGTCCCGGGACTGGGCGGCCAAGGGGGTACGCCTTGCCGGGGTGGAGGTGATCGCGGCGGAAGGCTTCGAGCGCATTCACCGCACCAACCTCATCGGCATGGGGGTGCTGCCGCTCGAGTTCAAACCGGGCACCACCCGCCTCACGCTGGGCCTCGATGGCACCGAGACCTATGACGTGGTGGGAGCACGCCAGCCGCGCACCGATCTCACTCTGGTGATCCGCCGTCGCAGCGGCGAAGTGATCCAGGTGCCCATGACCTGCCGCCTCGACACCGCCGAGGAGGTCTCGGTCTATGAGGCGGGCGGCGTGCTGCAACGCTTCGCCCAGGACTTCCTGGCGTCGACCGCGCAAAAGGCCGTGAGCTAAATCGCAACCCCGCTCCGCCCCTTTGAAAAAGGGGAAGGCATAAAGCACCCTCTCCCTTTGAGAGAGGGTTGGGGTGAGGGGAAATCCCCCTCATCCGCCCTTCGGGCACCTTCTCCCAGAGGGAGCAGGATCTATGACTCTTTTCAGGACACTCTCTATGGCCCACCAACCACAAGTCAAAATCCCGGCCACCTACCTTCGCGGCGGCACCAGCAAGGGGGTCTTCTTTCGCTTATCTGACCTGCCCGAGCGCTGCCAGCAGCCGGGCCCGGCACGGGATGCCTTCTTCCTGCGGGTCATCGGCAGCCCCGACCCCTACGGCGCCCACATGGACGGCATGGGGGGGGCCACCTCCTCCACAGCCAAGTGCGTGATCCTCTCCAAAAGCCAGCAACCCGATCACGATGTGGACTACCTCTACGGCCAGGTCGCCATCGACAAGGCATTCGTGGACTGGAGCGGCAACTGCGGCAACCTCTCCACCGGCGCCGGGGCCTTCGCCATCCACGCCGGCCTGGTGGACCCGTCCCGCATCCCGGAGCACGGCACCTGTGAGGTGCGGATCTGGCAGGCCAATATCGGCAAGACCATCCTCGCCCACGTGCCGGTGACAAACGGCCAGGTGCAGGAGACAGGCGATTTCGAGCTGGACGGGGTGACCTTCCCCGCCGCCGAGATCGTGCTGGAGTTTCTCGACCCGTCCGACGAGGGTGAAGACGGCGGCGCCCTCTTCCCCACCGGCAATCTGGTGGACGATCTGGAGGTACCCGCGTCTGTTGTAAAGAGCGGCGTACTGAAAGCCACCCTGATCAGCGCCGGCATCCCCACGGTGTTCGTCAACGCCGAGGACATCGGTTATGAGGGCACCGAGCTGCGCGAGGCGATCAACACAGATCCGCAAGCGCTCGCCCGTTTCGAGGCGATCCGGGTTGCCGGTGCCCTGCGCATGGGGCTCATCAAGCGCCCCGAAGAGGCGGCCACTCGCCAGCACACCCCGAAAATTGCCTTCGTCGCACCCGCCAAGGATTACCGCACCGCCAGCGGCAAGGAGATTATTGCCGGCGAGATCGATCTGCTGGTGCGGGCCCTCTCCATGGGCAAGCTGCACCACGCCATGATGGGCACCTGCGCCGTGGCTATCGGCACGGCGGCGGCCATTCCCGGCACCCTCGTCAATCTGGCCGCCGGGGGCGGCGAGCGCGAAGCGGTGCGCGTTGGTCACCCCTCCGGCACCCTGAGAGTCGGTGCCCAGGCAGAGCAGGTCGCGGGACAGTGGACGGTCACCAAGGCGGTGATGTCCCGCTCCGCCCGCATCCTGATGGAAGGCTGGGTGCGGGTCCCTGGAGATGCCTTCTAGCCCGCTGCGGCATCACACCGACCAGGCCAGCCAGACGAAAAGAGCCCCAAGGCGACTGCCTCAGGGCTCTTTTTTGGATGTTTCAGGCTGTGAAAATCACATCATCATTGCGGTCTTGCCACACACTCCACCTTTCTTGGCACATTGTGCTTCGCGTCCCCGCCGATGAGACGCTTGACCTGCCCTAGTGGGCAGCGACCGTCATCCACATAGGCGGTCTCCCCAAGGGGCAGCCTGCCTGGGGGCGGATCCTGACTCAGATAGGTGACGGGAATGGGCGCAGGCGCAAACCCACTGCACCCCGACATCAGGAGTGCACTGCACCACAGGGCCAGCATGCCTCCCCTCTTTCCTGCAACCGCCATCGCTCACTCCCTGCCTCTGTCGGGGCACCGACCCGGCGCCCCTCGTTTCGGCAGTCTACCCAGGGATGGCGCCGGACCGCCACCCGTCTCCGGCGCCGTTGTGACGATTCCAGACACAGGCAAAAATATCGGCTTTTCACGGCTTCGACCCGTAGTAGTGGGCCAGCAGGGCATCGGCCTCGTCCACGGGGATCGCCATCTGCGGCCAGCGCGCGGCCTTCTCCCTGATGTCCCGCAGGCTCCCCAGCTCCGGGCGCAGTGCGCTGCCGAGGTGGCGGTTCAAGGCATCAAAGCGGGCGATCACCCCCTGTCGGCTGAAGTGCCCGGGCGCCAGATCCATCCGGTAGCCCTGAAACAGCCACTGGAGTCCCTGATAGACGGCGGGGTGGTAGACGCTGTGATGATCCTCCTCCTCGAAGTAGCGGCTGGTGACGTGCAGGTTTGCGCCGGGTGCCCCCACTACCTGCCGCGCAAACTGCTGCAGGCGATCCCGGTGAAACGCCGAGCGCCCGAATCCCGGGGTGAAGGGGTTGTTGGCCACCGCCATGAACAGCGAGGAGGCGTGCTTGAGCGGCCCGGTCAACTCCGACGCGATGCGCTCGTAATTGCGGGGGTAATCGAACCAGAGGCTGGCGTCGATGGCGATCACTCCCTGGAACTGGCCGCTATCTTGCGCCTGTGCATCGAGCGCCAGCAGGCCGCCGAGGGAGTGGCCCACCAGCAGGGCCGGCGCCCGGGTCCGAAACCTCTCCTCGATGAGGGGGCGCAGCTCCTCACTCAGATAGCGCAGGAACCGGGGCCCGCCCCCCGTCACGGCATAGCCGGGCCCCGCCGGTGCCCCATTTGGCAAGGTCATGGTGTGGCTCGGGGTGTAATCCCGCATCCGGTCGGTGTTGTGGACCGCGACGATGATGAGGGGGGGGATAGCCGGATTGAGCCCGGCCCGCAGGGCCCGGGTGATGCCGACAACCTCCAGCAGGCTCTTCTCCCCGTCGAGCAGATAGAGCACGGGGAACCGAGCCCCGGGCTCGCGTTCATATTCCTGGGGCAGGGAGACGCTGTATTGCCGCGTCTCCCCCAGCAGGGCCGAATGGTGGGTGAAGCGCTGGGCGTAGTGGAGCATGTCTGCCTGGGCAGAAGAGAGTGTGATCATGGTGAGCAGCAGGGTGATGAGTCTTGTCATGAGATGAACCAGGATTGTGTCGCCAGCCTTGGGGATCCCCCGTAGGGCGGCTCACAGAGACGACAACAGGGCCCGCAGGCCCTGCTGTCGTCGGTCGTTACAGCTTGTAGGTGAAGCCTGCCATCAGGTTCGCCGGCTCGCCGTACATGTTGAAGGTGCTGGTGGAGCCGACCCGGTAGAAGTACTCCCGGTCGAGCAGGTTGTAGAGGTTCAGGGTCGCCTGCATTCTGTCGTTGATCTCGTAACGCACCGCCGCATCGAACAGGGCATAGCCCCCCTGATGGGTCTCGACCCCCTTCTGGTTGAAGCCGTAGTCGCTCACCGCCGTCATTCCTGCCCCGAGGTGCAGCCCCTGCACCCAGTCGGCCAGGTGGTAGTCGGTCCAGAGCGAGAGGGTGTGACGGGGGATGGTGTCGAATTTCGGGTTGTGATCCCCGGCCTTCTCCTCGATGTCGGTGAAGGTATAGCCGGCCATCACCATCCAGTTCTGGCTGAGATAGCCGCTCGCCTCCAGCTCCACCCCTTGCGTCTCCACCTTGCCGGTAGCCCAGTAGGTGTTGGTGATGGCAATGCCCTGATCGTCGTAGGCCTGGGCCGCGATGTTGTCGTCCTTCATCAGGAAGAGGGTCGCCCGGGTGTTGAGCAGGCCGTCACGCAGCGAGGACTTGATGCCGGTTTCCCACTGGCTGCCCTCCCGGGGCTTGAGCAGGTTGCCGCTCTCGTCCTGGCTGGTCTGGGGCTTGAACACCTTGGAGTAGCTGGCATACCAGGCGTGTGCGTCGCTCAGGTCATAGACGGCCCCCGCGTAGGGGGTGAGCTTGCCGTTGAACGCACTGGACTCGCCACTCTGGGCTCCGGAACTCAGGGTCGTGCTGACGGCATCCAGATCGTACCAAGAGACGCGGGCCCCGGTGATCACCGCCAGCGGCTCCAGCAGACGCCAGGTCACCTTGCCATACAGACCGAGCTCCGACTGCTCCTCATGGTCATTCTTGGTGTAGCTGTAGTCCGGCTTGGCGACCCGGGTCGGGTCGAAATCGAACACATTGATCTTGCCGAGGTTGCGGTTGGTGTAGGTCTGGATGTCCGACTCGTAGCGCTTGTAGTCGGAGCCCAGCACAAACTCGCTCTTGTGCCCCAACAGATCGAACATCTGGCTGTAGTTGGCATCGAAGGCCATGTTCTTCTGCTGGTTCCCCTGGCCGTTGAACATCAGCCCGGTGTTGCCCGCCGCGTCCACGGGGCCGTTGGTGAAGGTCTGCTCCAGCCGCATGTCGTGATCCATGTAGCGGGCCGAGACCTGACCCACTCCGCCGTTGGCAAAGGCGTGTTGCAGCGAGGCCCCCACATCCGTGGTATCGGCGTCGAAGAAGTCTTCAGCCGACCCCAGGTAGGTGCTGCGGCCGATGTCGAGCAGGGAGCCGTCCTTGTACGCCGGCAGGCCGTTGGTGGGCAGGATGTCCTTGGTCTGGTGCAGGGCGTAGACGGAGAGGCGGGTGCGATCCGAGAGATCGAACTCCAGGGTGCCGTAGTAGGTACCGTTGTCGTTGTTGTTGTAGTCCACCTGGTTCTTGATGTCGGCGTTGGCCACCACGACGCGGCCGCGCAGGGAACCCTCGTCGTTGAGTGCGCCCCCCATGTCCGCCTCCAGGTAATGCCTGTCCCAGCTGCCATAGCGCGCCGTGACCGAGCCCTTGAAGGCGTCGGTCGGACGCTTGAGCACCATGTTGATCACGCCCCCCAGCTCGCTGGTGCTGTTGAAGAGGCCGGAGGGGCCCCGCATGATCTCCACCCGATCCACCGCCGCCAGCGACGGCAGGGTGCCGTACTTGCTCTGCATGGGCGATGGCAGGCCGTTGAGGTTCACCTCGTCGTACTCATAGCCGCGGGAGAAGATGGAGGAGCGACCGCTGTCATTGACCAGGGTGCGCAGACCCGGCGTGAACTTGGCCAGATCGTCCACCGCCACGAAGTTGCGCTCCTCGATGTAGTCGTTGGTCAACACGGTGATCGACTGGGGGATGTCTTTGAGGGCCGCCGGCGTCTTGGTGCCAACGGTGGCCGAGTCGACCCCATAGCCTCCCGTCTCCTCCGACGGCGACATCCCGTAGAGTGGATTGCCATAGACGACCAGGGTTTCGTCCGGCTTGATGTCCGGTGTGTGTGCCCCTGCCGGGGCGGCAAAGGTGACGGCCAGAGCGGCAGAGATGGCCAGAGCCAGCGGGCTTCGCGCTTTATCCTTCAAGACAACCATAGTAAGAGTGACCCCAAGATAGAGATGATAATCATTTTCATTTGATTTTCCGGGGGCTAATATATCACTCCATCTTCCGCCGCAGTTTTGCGGTGTGGTCATTTCACTCTTCGACATGGTCAAATTGCACATGACTGACACAGTGGCAAGGGATACCAGCGCACGCCAGCGAGGCCGCTTCACCGGCAGGGTGGAGAACCTGGTGATCCAGGAGGGTCTTCGCTTTCACAACAAGGACATCGTTCACAAGGCAGACTTCGCCACCGAGCGGGAGTTGCCGCCGCAGTTGATCATCGCCATTCCCCTCGAGAGCCGGGCCCTGATGACCTATGGCGCCACTCACAGGCTCAAGGGGTGCCGCTTCCACGAGTCCGACCCCATAGTGGCAACCGCCATCCTCTATACCGAGCCCGACATCGTGCAGGGGGCGGCCAAAGCCCAGGTGCGCAGCCGCAGCATCGTCCTCTCCCTGGACCACACCTGGCTCGCCCACAACCTGGCACAGGCGCATCGCAAGGCTTTCGCACAGACCTTCAGCCGCCATCTGAGCCGCGTCGACTGGACCCTGCCCGCGGCGCTTGGACAGATTGCGGAAGCGCTCAATCTCACCAGCAGCCAGAACGCCTCCGAAATGCTGATGCGCAAGGCCTTTGCCCTCAGTGTCTGGGAGAGCCTGATGACCAACCTCCAGCAGGCCGCCTCCCCCTGTTGCCAGCGCCAGAACGAGCAACCGACGCGCCTCAAGATGCTGCTCAGGGATGAAAAAGTGGACGAGATGACCCTGACCGAGATCGCGGCCACCCTCGGCATGAGCGTCTCCACCTTGCAGCGGGCCGCAAAAAAAGAGCTGGGCATGAGCCTGCAGCGCTACCTTCGCCAGCGAAAGCTGCAAGAAGCGCGGGCCAGGCTGGAGGCGCGCAGCCTCTCTCTGCAAGGGGCCGCCGCCCACGCCGGCTATGACCATGTGGCCAATTTCATCACGGCGTTTAGAAAGCAGTTCGGCTTCTCGCCGACGCGGATCGCCAGACAGGGTAAAGAGCAGGAGCAGGCGCCCTCTGCAACGCCTTGAGCCTCCTTGTTCATGCGCAATACATCTTTGCTCTGGGATAGTAGGCACCACGCAGGTGGG
The DNA here is from genome assembly GCF_027705505.1 of Aeromonas sp. QDB56. Classification (NCBI taxonomy): domain Bacteria; kingdom Pseudomonadati; phylum Pseudomonadota; class Gammaproteobacteria; order Aeromonadales; family Aeromonadaceae; genus Aeromonas; species Aeromonas sp. QDB56. Next base: position 26,389 of record NZ_JAPDBZ010000012.1, on the reverse strand, counting down.
GTGGCGCTTGAAATCAGCGCTCGTCATCCACACATTCAGTGCATACAATGCGTTAACGAAGCACAACTCGTCGCTTCACCCCGGAAATCAAGAGGACATCAAGATGGATACCCGTTCTATCTACACTGGCACCCAGGGTGCCGTGCGCGACACCAACAAGGTGCTGCGCAACACCTACATGCTGCTCTCCCTCACTCTTGGCTTCTCAGCCGTGGTAGCCGGGGTAGCAACCGTCATGAACATGCCGCCCCTGCACTGGGCCGTGTTCCTCATCGGTGTCTACGGCCTGATGTTCCTGACCGAAAAGAACCGTGACAACGGCATGGGGCTGGTGTTCACCTTCGCCCTGACCGGCCTGCTGGGCTATAGCCTCGGCCCCATCATCAACATGTACATGAACAACGGCGGCGGCGAGATCGTGATGACGGCGCTGGGCGGCACTGCGCTCACCTTCTTCGGCCTGTCTGCCTATGCCCTGACCACCAAGCGGGACCTCTCCTTCCTCGGCGGCATGCTGTTCGTCGGGTTCTGGGTACTGCTGGTTGCCATGGTCGCCAACATCTTCCTGCAGATGAGCGCCCTGAGCCTGGCCCTGTCCGCCATGTTCATGCTCTTCTCCTCCGGCGCCATCTTGCTGACCACCCAGCAGATCGTGCGCGGCGGCGAGACCAACTACATCTCTGCCACCGTCACCCTGTATGTCTCTATCTACAACATCTTCCTGAGCCTGCTGAGCCTGCTTGGCGGCAACCGCAACTGATGGATGCTTGATATGCACAAGACCCCGCTTCGGCGGGGTTTTTATTGGCGCCCATTTCTGTCAGGATAAGTTGCAAATCAAGGATATGAAGCGAAGTGGCCCTGATCCAAATCAGGGCCGTTTCGCTGTCGACGGGTTATGCTGTCGCTTTCGTTTCGCTCAAGGGTTGCCTTCATCCCATGCCCATGGACTTCTCAGGTTTATTGCGCCGTCTGCTGACCGACTGCCACATCGATTTCACCTCGTTCAAGGGTGGTGCCTAGCATGCCGATGGATTTCTCCGGCCTGCTGCGCCGGCTGCTGACAGACAGCCACATCTATTTCGCTCTCAAGGTCCTGCTCGCCATCGCGGGGCTGCTCGCCTTCGCGCTGGCTACCGGTGACATCCAGCTCACCGTGCTGCTCTCCCTTGGGGTGGTGGCCGGCGCCATCGCCGAGACCGACGACAGCCTCTGGGGCCGGGTCAAGAACCTCGCCATGACCCTGCTCTGCTTCCTGTTTGCCTCATTGTGCGTACAGTATCTCTTCCCCACCCCCTGGCTCTTTGCCATCGGGCTCGCGGGCTCCACCTTCCTCTTCGTGATGGTGGGTGCCCTCGGCCAACGCTACGCCACCATCAGCTTCGGCTCCCTGCTGATTGCCATCTACACCATGCTGGGGGCCGCCAAGGCGCCGGATCTCTTCTATCAGCCGCTGGCCCTGTGCGCCGGGGCCCTCTGGTACGGCCTGGTGTCCCTGGTCTGGCTCTGGCTGCTGCCCTACAAGACCCTGCACGAGCAACTGGCCCAGAGCTACTTCGCCCTCGCCCGCTACTTGCAGGAGAAATCCCGCTTCTTCCCGGCCGACGAACACGGCGCCCAGGCCATCCGCCACAATCTGGCCCAGCTCAACATCAACCTGGTCAATGCCCTGAACCAGGCCAAGACGGCGCTCAATGCCCGCCTTCATGCCCCCGGCCGCCACGGGGTTGCCCCCGAGCTCGCTGGCCTGCTGCGCCTTTACCTGCTTGCCCTGGAGATCCAGGAGCGGGCCACCTCCAGCCACTACCCTTACAGCAAGCTGGAAGCGGAGCTCAAGCAGGGCATCGTCCTCGACGGCTTCCAGGAGGTGCTGTCACAGCTTGCCGACGCCTGTCAGCAGCTTGGCTACGCCATCCTGGTGCACAAGCCCTACACCCACCACAAACGCATTCACTGGACCCTGGAGGCCCTCGGCGATCAGCTGGAGTTCACCCACCTCAAGCAGCACTACCCCAAGACCCTGCTGACACCGATGAAGTTCCTGCGTCGCAACCTGGCCAGCATCAACCAGTTGCTGCAAAGCGCCGAAGAGCTGCAAAACCCCGCCGCGCCGCCCACCAGCCTGCCTCCCCTGGCACGGCCGGTCGCCCTGCCCTTGCTGGCATTGCTCAGGCAGCACCTCACCCCCAACTCCATGGTGTTTCGCCATGCCCTGCGGCTCTCCCTCGGGCTGGTAGTGGGCTATGGCATTCTGCAGGCGTTTCACCTGGACAAGGGGTACTGGATCCTGCTCACCGTATTGTTCGTCTGCCAGCCAAGTTACAGCGCCACCCGCCGTCGTCTGGTGCAGCGGATGCTCGGCACCTTTGCCGGTATCCTCATCGGCGTGCCCGTGCTCTGGTTCTTCCCCGAGCTGCACCTGCAACTGGGGATCATGGGGCTAGCCGCCTTCCTGTTTTTCACCCAGGTGCGCAGCAACTACAGCGCCGCCGTCTGCTTCATCACCCTCTACGTGCTGATGGCGTTCAACCTGCTGGATGGCATCGGCTTCGCCATCCTGGGACCCCGCCTGCTCGATACCCTGCTCGGCTGCCTGCTCTCCTACGCCCTGGTGGCCTGGCTCTGGCCCGACTGGCAATACAAGCGGTTGCCAACCCTTATCGCCAACTCCCTGTCCGCTAATGCGAAGTACCTCTCGGCGGTACTCGCCAGCCTGCATCGCCAACGGGATGAATCCCTGGACTACCGGGTGGCCCGCAAGTGTGCCCACCTCGCCGACAGCGAGCTGGCCATGGCCTGGCAGAGCATGCTGGTGGAGCCGAGCAAGCGCCGCCGCTTCCTGGATCTCTGCTTCACTCTCACCTGGCGCAACCATGCCCTGCTCTCCTATATCTCGGCACTCGGGGCCCATCGCGACAAACTCGAGCCCATCGAGGGGCTGGAGGAGATAAGCCGCCACATCAGCCAGACCCTGGAGCAGGCCGCCGGTCACTTGGCGGGGCAGATGCCGACGCCACTCACGGGAGCCTGTCCGGCCATCGCTCCGGAGAGCAGCGAGGAGCAGCTGATGCTGAGCCAGCAGCTCTCCCTCATCAGCCAGTTGGCAGACGAGCTGTTGGTGCTGGCCAACGACGGCCAGTTGCTGACAGGTCAGGGGCGAACCTAGCCGGACATAGCCGCCGGGCCAGTCCCACCCGAGGCAGGCGCCAAGCGCCGCCCCGGTTGCCGGACGGGACGCAAGGCGCTACCATGCCCGCCCCATTGAGATAGCCTTTTCGAGGAAGCGTCATGTCCGAGCCACACCATTTGCAGTTCAACGGCCAACTCATCGAGACCGATGCCCAGGGCTATCTGCGCCACAGCGAGCAATGGAGCGAGGCGCTGGCCCTGGTGCTGGCCGAGAAAGAGGGGATAGTGCTGGAGGATCCCCACTGGGAAGTGGTGCGTTTCGTACGGGCCTTCTATCTGGAGTTCAACACTTCCCCCGCCATCCGCGCCCTGGTCAAGGCGATGGAAAAGCAGTACGGCCCGGAGAAGGGCAACAGCCGCTACCTCTACAAGTTGTTCCCGGAAGGCCCCGCCAAGCAGGCCACCAAGATCGCAGGCCTCCCCAAGCCGGTGAAGTGCATCTAGTGCTCCTCGGCAGCCAGATAGCCCGATAGCCACATTGCCTCCCCCGTGTTGGACACAAAAAAAGACCGCGCCCATGTTGCCATGAGGCGCGGTCTTTTCATTTCATCGTCCTGTCAGGGGTTGTATGCCACCACGGAGCCGCTCAAGCCCGTCATCTGGCTGATCCGGCTCTGCATGCCCTGCAACTTAGCCTTGGAGACATCCGGCCCGATGAAGACCCGGTTGATCTGCCCCTGCACCGGGGTTCTCGGCGACGTCTGGGCCGAGTAGCCCGCCGCCCTCAGCTTGCTCACCAGGGCATTGACGCTGTCTGCATTCTTGAAGGCGCCAAGCTGCAGGATCCAGCTCCCCTGAGCCGGGGCTGCTGCCGGTGCCGTAGTCGGCTGGGCCATCTTGCTCGCGATAAGATCATCCATGGTCTTGATCTGGCCCGCCTGTGGCTTGGCCTCCACCGGTTTTTGCACCTCTACCGGCTTGGTTGGCACCGGCTTGGGTTTGGGCTGCTCCACCGGTTTCTTGGCGATCACTTCCGGCTTGGGCTCGGGTTTGGGCTGGGGCTTGGATTGCGCCACGACCTGTACCGGCTGCTGCTGGGTGATGGGAGCCTGACTGGCTCCCGCCTGATTGGCCAGGGTCACGGTATCGCCAATCTCCTCTACCTGCCACTGGGTCGCGGCAGAGGCCTGCTGCTGACTCGCCAGATGCTCGGCCGGCAGGGTGCTCGCCGCCGAGACCTGAAGCGCAGGTTTGGCGGGCTCCAGCTCCGGACGCAGGGGGATCTTGGCGAAGGCCTCGTCCTTCTGCTCCAGCTTGTTGCCGTCCATCAGGTCCGGCAGAAAGATGACCACCAGGGCGACCAGGATGACGGTCCCCACCAATCTGTTTTGAAACTTCGAAGCCAAGTTAATTTCCACCCATGTTACTTAGGATCCATTGCAATCTTGCACACTTCGCAAAGAACGCCTCCCCTCACGCCGGCTGGCGAAGCCGGGTCCCTCGCCACCCACTTGGCCTGAAAGGGGATTATCCAGTGCAAAACCCGGCCCGTCGTCACGATGACGGAGCCAGGGGAGCGAACGGCTCAGACCGCGCTCAGAGCCAGCACGTCGGCGACAGTGTAAAACGAGCCGAACACAATGACCATATCGTCAGGACTCGATGCGGCCAAGGCGGCGCCGTAGGCATCCCCCACGCAGGCAAAGGTGAGCGCCACGCCCCGGCCGCTGCCAAGGGCCGTCGCCAACTGGTCGGCCGTGGCCGCGCGCGGGCCGTGGAGGCTTGCCAGGAACCACTCGTCAATCAGACCGTCAAGCTCGGCCAGCGACCCCGCCATGTCCTTGTCCTTGAGCATGCCAACCACGGCGCGGCGCTTGCCCTTGCCGGGGCGCTGACGCAGCTGGCTGGCGAGATAGGCGGCAGAGTGGGGATTGTGGGCCACGTCGACGATGACCAGCGGCGAGGTTTGCAACTGCTGCATCCGGCCAGCCAGGCGGGCATTGGCCAGGCCGTCGCGGATGGCGGACTCCGCCAATGGCAGACCGAGGGACTCCAGGGCCGCCAGCACGGTGACCGCATTCATCAGCGGCAGGGCCGGTTTGGGCAATCCCGACCAGTGGTGCAGGCCGTGATAATCCCAGTCACCTTCATACTCGTCACCACGAAAATCGATGCCGACCTGACGCAGGCAGGCGCCGAGGCGCGCCGCTTCGCTTGCGATGGTCGACGGCGGATTGGGCTCCCCGCTGATGGCGGGTTTACCTTTGCGATAGACGCCGACTTTCTCCACCGCCACCGCCTCCCGGGTATCCCCGAGCCAGTCGCAGTGATCCAGGGCAATGGAGGTGATCAGGGCGACGTCGGACTCCACCACATTGGTGGCATCGAGCCGCCCCCCCAGCCCCACTTCCAGCAAGAGCACATCGGGCGCGGCGCGGCGAAACAGCCACAGACCCGCCAGGGTGGCGAACTCGAAGAAGGTGAGGGCGATGTCGCCCCGGGCGGCTTCCACCTCGGCAAAGGCCGCGCAGTGATCGCCATCGGCCAGCTCCTGGCCATTGACGCGCACCCGCTCGGTAAAGCGCAGCAGATGGGGGGAGGAGTAGACACCGACCCGGTAGCCGGCGGCCATCAGGATGCTGGCCGCCATGGCGCAGGAGGAGCCCTTGCCGTTGGTGCCCGCCACCGTGATCACCTTGAACGGCAGTTCGGTGAGGCCCATGCGGCGGGCAACCGTGCCGACCCGCTCCAGCCCCATGTCGATGTTGGCCGGGTGGATCTGCTCCAAATAAGAAAGCCAGTCGACCAGCGACCGGCTTTGGGATTGTTGCATGTGTGAACTCATCTTCAGTCTTCGATGACCTGAGTGTTCATCAGCTTGGCCAGCAGACCGGCCAGGCGGTTGCGCATTTCGCGCCTGTCGATGATGAGATCGATGGCACCCTTCTCCAGCAGGAACTCGGAGCGCTGGAAGCCTTCCGGCAGTTTCTCGCGCACGGTCTGCTCGATGACGCGGGGGCCGGCAAAGCCGATCAGCGCCTTGGGTTCGCCTACGTTGATGTCACCCAGCATGGCCAGGCTCGCGGAGACGCCACCCATGGTGGGGTCGGTCAGCACGGAGATGAAGGGCAGGCCCGCCTTGGTGAGGCGATCTAGGGCCGCACTGGTCTTCGCCATCTGCATCAGGGAGAACAGGGCTTCCTGCATCCGCGCACCACCGGAGGTGGAGAAGCAGACTAGGCCGCGGCCCTCCTTGATGCTCTCCTCGACGGCGCGCACAAAGCGGGCACCGACCACGGAGGACATGGAGCCCCCGATGAAGGAGAACTCGAATGAACAGGCGACGACCGGTACCCCCTTGAGGGTCCCCTTCATCACCACCAGCGCATCCTTCTCGCCCGTCTCTTTCTGGGCGGCAGACAAACGATCCTTGTAGCGCTTGGAATCCTTGAATTTCAGGATGTCTTGCGGCTCCAGCTCGGCCGCGACTTCGCTGCGTCCCTCGGCGTCGAGGAAGCTCTCGAGACGGGCACGGGCGCTGATGCGCATATGATGGTCACACTTGGGGCACACTTCGAGATTGCGCTCCAGCTCTGCCCGGTAGAGCACCTGTTCGCAAGCAGTACACTTGGTCCACACCCCTTCCGGAATGTTGTGACGACGCGGTGTGGTGATCTTGCTCTTGGGAAGGATCTTCTCAAGCCAGCTCATGGAATTCCTTAATGCATTTGTGCCTGACAAAACACATCGAGCCTTGATTGTTCAATGACTTAACGGCTCGATGGCAATAAACGACGGATCATTAAACCACAAATTTTCGGGCCCAGTTACTAAAAACTGGTCGTACCCGGTGCCGAGTCCGGCAGCCACAGCGGGCCGAGGGGCGGCCGGGGCAACCCGAATTCGGCCGGGTAATCTACATCCACCAGATAGAGGCCGCCCGCCTTGGCGGTCGGGCCCGCCAGGTTGCGATCCTTCGCCGCCAGCACCTCGGCAATCCACTCCATCGGTTGAAGCCCCTGCCCCACCAGCAGCAGGGAGCCGGTGATGTTGCGCACCATGTGATGCAGGAAGGCGTTGGCCTTGATGTCGAGCACGATGTAGGGGCCGGAACGGCTGACACACAGGTGGGTCACATTGCGCCAGGGGGTGTTGGACTGACAGGCGACAGCCCTGAAGGTGCTGAAGTCGTGCTCCCCCAGCAGGCTCTGGCCGGCCTGGTGCATCAGCGCCGCATCGATGGTTTCGTGGTAGTGACTGACGCCACTGCCGAGGATGGCCGGGCGGTAGTTGTGGTTGTAGATGACGTAACGGTAGCGACGGGCGGTGGCGCTGAAGCGGGCATGGAAATGCTCGTCCACCTCCCTGACCCAGCGCACGGCGATGTCAGGGGGCAGGTTGGAGTTGAGCCCCAGGGTCCAGGCGCCTTCTGCGCGGTTCGACTCGGTATCGAAGTGGATCACCTGGCCTGTGGCATGCACCCCCGCATCGGTGCGACCGGCACACTGGATGGAGACGGGGTGGTTGGCGATGCGGCTGAGGGCTTTTTCCAGCTCCTCCTGAACGCTGATCACTTCGCGCTGGCGCTGCCAGCCGAAGTACCGGCTGCCGTCATATTCAATACCAAGGGCAATTCGCATGGGTAACGGTGTCTTCTGATGAAAGGATGCAGTGAAAGAAACGGGGCGGATTATACGCGCTCGGGCTCAAAAGTCCCAGACCGGGCGAGGCCGCGCCCAAAGAGAGAGGGCAGCCCGCGGGCTGCCCTCTCTGGTGCATGGATGACAAGGGCCTGCCTAGCCCAGGCGCTTGAGCAGCTTCTGCGCCTCGCTGCGCTGGTGCTCGCTGCCCTGGGCCACCGCCTCTTCCAGCAGCTCGCGGGCGCTCTCCTTGTCGTCGATCTCGAGGTAGGCCCGGGCCAGATCCAGCTTGGCTCCCACCCCGCCGTCATCGGCATCCACATCAAAGCCGTTGGACTCCGGCAGCACCTCAGGGAAACCGTCCAGCCCCACATCCAGGGAGAAGCCCTGATAGGGTTCCTGCTCCGTGCTGCTGGCATCGGCATCGGCATCGGCATCGGCCAGCAGCTTGTCGATTTCAACGAAGTCGCTGTCTTGCACCTGCTCGCGGGGCTTCACCTCCCCCTGATGGGACTCCACCTCGGCGAAGGCATCCTCGAAGTCCGCCAGGGCCAGCTCGCTTGGATCCCACTCGGACGCCGCCGGCTTGGTGGGCTCCAGCCCGAGCTCGGCCAGCATGTCGTCCACATCGTCCTTGCCAAACCCCGTCTCGTCGATGTGCGGCGCCTTGGCGGCAAGCTCATCGTCGGTCGGCTCGCCAAACCCGGTCTCTAGATCGCTCAGATCGAAGTTGGCCAGTGTCTCGTCACGCTGGCTGCGGCTCTCCTTCTGGGCCTGGGCCAGATCCGCTTCCAGATCCGCGTCCAGCTCGGCAAACAGGGCGGCTTGCAGCTCCTCCTCGGTCATGATCTCGTCATGACCACGAGCAGAGGAGCTGGGCTCGTCGGAGAGATCGAGTTCCGGCACCACGGGCAGATCGAAGTCACCCTCGTGGGCCAGATCCAGCTCGGGCACCAGATCCGGATCCCGGTTCGCCGTCGTCACCGCAGGCTCCACATCAAAAGCGGAGAGCGCCGTCTCGTCATCCCGGAAGATGACATCGGCGGCAGCACTGGCGCCATCTTGCTTCCTGCTCACTTCCGGCTCGTTGAGATCCGGCATGCCATGGAGGGGCTCGTCATCCGCGATGCCCACCGTCATCAACTGCTCAAACTCGCTGTTCTCGTCTCCCATGACCATGGAGGTCGACTCGGAGAGGCTCTTCTCCTGCTCTTCCAGCTCGCGGCGGGCACGAGCACGCAGCCAGAGCGTGACCAGGGCAAGCACCAGGAGTACCGGCAGCAGGATGATCATGGCGAGATTGAGCGGCGAAGAGAGCAGCTCCATCAGCCAGCTCTGTTTGGGCTCCGGCGCCACCACAGGAGGCGTCGGATTGGCCTTGAGTTCCGCCACCTCTTTTTGCAGGACGGTTTGATCCTGCAACTGGGCCTTGAGGGTCTCCACCTCTTCGGTCAGGGCTTGCAGGCGCAGCTTGAGCCTGTGGTTCATCTCGGTGACCTGGCCGAGCTGGGCGTTGGCATCTTCCAGGGCCAGCGCCATCTCGGTGGAGGGTTTGCCCACCGCAGTGGCGGGCAGGGGCGCCGGCGCCGTGCTGGCGGTGCTGCTCGCAGCAGCGCTCACCACCACGGGGGTGGAGACAGCCGCCTTGGCGGTCTCCTTCACCTCGGGGGCAGGAGCCGTCGCCTTGGGTGCCGCCGGGATCGGCGCCGCCTTGGGCGGTGTATTCTTGGCCACCACAGCCGGCTTGGCCGGAGCAGGCTTGCTCACCACCGGCTGGGCGACGTGAGATTGCTTGTTGGCCAGGTATTTGGGGCTCAGCCCCTTCCAGCTCGCGTTGTCGCTGTTGAAGCGACGGCGTGCTTCGGCATCCGTGATGCGCCCCGCCTCTGCGGCGGTGGGCAGCAGGATGTGGGAACCCACCAGAATATGGTTGATGTTGCCGTCTGCGAAGCTTCGGGGGTTCTTGTCATAGATGGCCACCATGGTCTGGTAGACACTTACCCGGTTGGACGGGCGATGCTTGCTCGCCAGACTCCAGAGGGTATCGGTGGGACGCACGGGACCATAACTGCCAGCCGACGCAGCAGGCACCTGACGCACGATGGGCTGGGCTCTGGGCAGGGTGACGGGCGCCACGGGCTGGGCCCGGGGCTCTGGTTGCACCGCGGGGGGCGGTGAGCCATCCGGTCCCTTGAGTTCGACAAAGAAGGGTTCTCGCGCCCCCTCTTCGGCCTGAACCGTGCCCAGAAGCCCCAATGCGAGTAGCGTTGCCAGCGTTATGCGGGAATGTCCCATATTCGTTCCTTCGTATGACGGCCCTATCACATTGAAAAATCTGGATAGTTACCCCAAAACAATCGGCTCAATATAAATCAGGCGCCGGTCTCAAGCGAGCGATCCGACATATTTCGCGCCCGGCGGCGACCAGAAAGCAGCCCCAGACGCGAACCAGAGTGTAGAAAAAAACCTAGTCCACTGATATCACACGGTATTCCAAAAACCGGAGAGTGGGTTCCCGGTCACATCCCGGGGCCAGGGCGCCCACATCAAGGCGGGGTTCCCTCCCCGCCCGGGGCCGACATCCGGCCTCAGAGGTAGTCGCGTACCAGCAGTTCGGCAATCTGCACGCTGTTGGTTGCCGCGCCCTTACGAACGTTATCGGCCACGATCCACATATTGATACCACTCGGATGAGAAATATCCTGGCGTACCCGCCCGACCATCACGTCATCCTGACCGGTGGCATCGCGCACCGGGGTCGGGTAGTCCCCTTCATCATCAAACAGGGTGACGCCCGGGGCATTGCGCAACAGCTCCTTGACCTGCTCGGCGTCCAGCGGCTGGTGCAGCTCCACATGAACCGCCTCAGCGTGACCGTAGAAGACCGGTACCCGCACGCAGGTGGGGTTCACGGCGATGCTGGCATCCCCCAGGATCTTCTGGGTCTCCCACACCATTTTCATCTCTTCCCGGGTGTAGCCGTTGTCGGTGAAGTCATCGATCTGCGGGATCAGGTTGAAGGCGATCTGCTGCGGATAGAGGGTCGGCTCCACCGGACGGCCGTTAAGCAGGTGGGCGGTCTGGCCCGCCAGCTCGCTCACCCCTTCCTTGCCGGAGCCGGATACGGATTGGTAGGCCGCCACGTTGATGCGACTGATGCCCACCTCGTCGTGCAGGGGCTTGAGGGCCACCAGCATCTGGATGGTGGAGCAGTTGGGGTTGGCGATGATGTTGCGGTTGCGAAAATCGGCCAGGGCGTCCGGGTTCACTTCCGGAATGACCAGGGGAATGTCCTCGTCGTAGCGGAAGCAGGAGGTGTTGTCGATGACGATGCAGCCGTGCTCGGCGGCGATGGGCGCCCATTTGGCCGAAACCTCGGCACCGGCGGAGAAGAGTGCAATCTCCACTTGGCTCCAGTCAAAGGCCTCCACATCAAGGATGTCGACGTTCTTGCCGCCAAAACGCACCGTGTCCCCAGCGCTGCGACTGGAGGCGAGCGGATAGAGGGTCGCTACCGGGAAGGCGCGCTCCTCCAGGATCTCGATCATGGCCTGACCCACGGCGCCGCTGGCACCCAATACCGCTACGTTGAATTGCTGACTCACTGATCTGTTCTCCTGTTATGCGGCCCGTCGGGGCCGGGCATGAGGGCCACGGCTGGCACGCGTATCGGTTTGATGACAGGCCCGCCATGATGCCGGGCCGGGGGGAAGCGCCGCCTGGGCAAGCCCCTCCCCTTGTTGAAATCGGGTTTATTGCTCCGAGACGGCAAAGCCCAGTCGGGCCAGTCTGTCGTCGGCGAAGGGCCCTTTCAGTTGCAGGGCGCCCAATTCGCGCCGCTCGGGGTAGCGCTTGCGCTGCTCATCGAAGCTGCCGGGCAGCCCGATCCGGTTGCGAAAACGGGCGTCGTCACGGCGCACGTCATAAACAAGGTGGACAAGCTGCTTGATGAGCGCCTGATCCGCCGGCTGCCCCGGCGTCAGCTCGCGTACCTCTGGGGCAGGCAGCAGGGATTGCAGATCCTGGCGCGGGGTGCGCCCCAGTTGCCGGCACAGCGCCTCATAGAGCATCCAGGTGCCACGGGCCTTGCCTTCCAGGCTGTAACCGGCGATGTGCGGGGTGGCCAGCTCGGTATGGGGCACCAGTTCCTTGAGGGGCTCCGGCTCTCCTTCCCATACGTCCATCACCAGCCGCAGGGGATGGGGTCCCTGCTGGCGGACAAGCAGGGCATGGTTGTCCCACACCTCGCCGCGGGAGGCGTTGATGAGGATCTGCCCGGCCGGACGCTCGGCGATCTCCTCGGCTCCCAGCAGGTGGAAGGTGGCCTCTTCCCCTTCACGAAGATAGGGGACATGGAAGCTGACGATGTCGGCATCCAGGGCAGTGCGGTAATCCACGAAGTCGCCAGCGGCGCCGCTACGGGCCAGGGGCGGGTCGCAGCGCAGCACCTTCATCCCGAGCGCCTCGGCCTTGCCGGCCACGCTCTCGCCGGTGTTGCCGGCGCCGATGACGGCGAGGCTCATCTCGCTCAAGGTCAGCTCATGGCGTTCCGCCAGAACCAGCAGGGCGGAGAGCACGTAGTCCCCCACCGACACCTTGTTGCAGCCGGGGGCGCTGAAGAAGGGGATGCCCCGCGCCGCCAGCAGCCCCTGATCGATGTGATCCGTACCGATGGTGGCCGTGCCGACAAACCCCAGCCTGGGGCAACTCGCCAGGAGCGCTTCGTTGACCCGGGTCACGGAGCGCACCAGCAGCACATCCGCCTCTTGCAGATCCGCGGCCTTTATTTCTCGTCCCGGCAGGGGAACCACTTCACCAAATTCCGCAAACAGCTCCACCGCATGGGGCATATTTTCATCAACGACGATCTTCATCGGCACGCATCTCGTCCACAAGGGCCACAGGCGCGCCATTCTAGCCCAAACGCGACGGATTTTCAGAGGCTTGTTGGCAGACCGCTCTGCGGCCATCTTTCCGCCTTCCGGCCTCAGGTGCGGGCACGATGCCCGGCAGCATCATATGTAACAGCCTGTTGCCCTCGCCCCCTTCGCCTTGACCAGAGCAACCTGACTGGCACAATGACGCCTCTTTTTAGCCGCTCGCGCCACCGAACCGGACCCCTTGATGCCGACTCACTCCTCTTCGTTGCCACGCCGCAAGGTGCTTCATTTCAATGCCCTCCTGCTCCTCCCCCTGCTGCTGCTCGTCTGCCTGCCCTGGCAGCCGTTCATGACCCAGGCCCTGCAATCGGGCTGGCTATGGTGGCCCTACGCCCTCACCCGCATGGTGGACTTGCCGGGGCTGGTCATCACCATCGCCGCCCTGCTGCTGCTCACAAGACACAAGCTGACGCTGGACGGTCGCGCCCTGCTGGCGCTGGCTGGCGCCCTCTTTGCCGTGCTGGCGAGCGACTGGGTCATCAAGAGCCTCATCAAGCTGCTGACCGAGGAGCCCAGGCCCTACCTCATCTGGCTGGAGAGCCAGGAGCTGATCCCCGCCATCCGCCAGTTCTATGGAGGAAGCCAGGCCCTTCGCAGTGAACAGGTCCACGCCGCGACCCAGTTGTTGGCGCTGCCCGCCTGGCTCGGCCAGCACTGGCAGGCAGAGGTCAACTATGCCTTTCCCTCCGGTCACAGCATCGCCGCCATGAGCCTCGCCCAGTTCTTCGGCCTGATCTGGCTGGCCCGGGCACCCGCCGGGGCCTGGCTGCTGCCACTCTGGGCCATCGGGATTGGCCTCTCGCGCACCCTTATCGGCATGCACTGGCCCCTGGATGTGCTGGCAAGCGCCCTGCTTGGCAGCCTCACCGCCCTCCTGGCCGCCCGCTGGTGGTTGCGCCACTACTGACGTCCAATAAAAAACGGGCACCTGGGTGCCCGTTTTTATCGCTTGTACGCCACTCACCCCTTCTGCTGCCAGCCCTCGGGATACTTGTAGCCGACGAAGCGCTTGGCGGCATAAGCCTTGAATTCAGGGGAGTTGTAGGCGGCCGCCACATCCTTGGCGAACGGCTTGCCCGCATCGGCGCTCTTTACCACCACCCAGTTGATGAAGTCATAGCTGCGCTCGAGGAAGAGGCCGGAGCTGAACGGGATCCCGCTTGAGGCGGCAAAGTTGCCGTTGATGACGGAGAAATCCACATCCTCACGGGAGCGCGGCAGCTGCGCCGCCTCCAGCAGCACCAGCTTGAGGTTGTGGGGGTTCTTCACCACGTCGAACTCGCTCGCCTTGAGGGGATTGATCCCCTCCTTGAGGCTCAGCCAGCCCAGATCCTGCAACATCAGCAGTGCCCGCGCCTGGTTGGTGGGATCGTTCGGGATGGCGACCGTGCTTCCCTCTTTCACCGCCTTCAGATCCCCCAGCTTGCCGGCGTAGAGCCCCATGGGACCGGTCGGCACCTGGGTGATGGGCGCCAGAGAGAGACCCCGGTCTTTGGCGAAGCTCTCCAGATAGGGCTTGTGCTGGAAGCAGTTGACGTCAAGCGACCCGTCCGCCAGGGCGATGTTGGGGGTCACGTAATCGGTGAACTCCACCAGTTTGACCTTGTAGTCCTTGGCTTCGAGCTGCGGCTTGATGGCGTCGGTGACCATGTCGGCAAAGTCGCCAACCGTGGTGCCGATGACGATCTCTTTCTTCGCCTCATCGATGGCAAAGGCGGACAGAGGCAGGCTGCTGGCGAGCAGCGCCAGGGCGGAAAGGGTGAAGAAGGAACGACGTTGCATAAAAAACTCCCTGTCAACATGATCATCAAAACGGTGAGCGGTCGGGGGCGCGAACATGCAGTCAACGCACAACCATCTAGCCATCCAAACGGCCAACTTAACACACCATAACAGAGCTCGTAGCCTTCGCCAAGCAACAAAACCGGGCAAGCTTGGCCAGCACGAAGCAAAGCGCATCCCGCAACTGGATGAATAATCTTTGACAGAGCACGCAGTTATGCGCCTTGCCCTCTCCCTGCCTGGCGTCAAACTGGCTTATTGTGGTCATTCGATACCCATTTCAACGGTTCCCATGAGGGCCTGATGGGCTGCTCTACACCCAGGCAACACAAGGAGTCACCGTGTTCGATCATGTTGAAATCAAGGTGGTGCGTTTTGACTCCTGTCAGCACTTCTACGCCACCGTGCTGGCTCCTCTTTTGATAGAACTCAAATGGTCTGATGAGACGGCGGCCGGTTTTGGCCTGATGGGCCGCGATCACTTGGGCTTCCTGATTGAGCGGGGGCAGCAGGGCGCCTCCTGCCATCGCGCATTCAGGGCCGACGACGCGACACAGGTGGATGCGTTCCATCACGCGGGGATCAAGGCAGGCTTTGCCTGCAATGGGTTGCCGGGACTGCGTCCCCACTATGCCCCCAATTACTACGCCGCCTTCCTGGGCGATCCCGATGGCAGCAACATCGAGGCGATGACCTACATTGAGTCCTCACACGCCGCAAACACATCGCAGCACTGTGCCACCCAGCAAAAGGCCCTGCATTCGGTGAATCCAGGGCCTGAGAAGTACACGTAATGAGTCGGGTTAGATTATTTGACCGCCTTGCTGGCGTTCTCCAAGGCCTGCTTCTCGGCGGCGTTCATGATGGACGCCTGGCGGTTTTGCTCGGCCTGGTAGCAGGCGTCCTTGCTGATCCCTTGCGCCTGGCATTCCGCCATGCGTTGTGCCGGGCTGGCGCAACCGGCCAAAAGGCCAGCCAGGGAGACGAACAGGATTATCTTCTTCATGGTACTTCTCATCGTTAATGGAAAATCGTCCAACTACGCAGTAGCGGGTTGATGCGTCGCCCCTTGTCATGCACACCAAAACTGAGAAAACGGGCTCCATGACGCGCATCCTAGTGCCCGCCACGCCGTCGGTCAGCTCACAATTTGTATCAAGATGTACGCGAGAATGGCTCCCAGGATGGCGCTGTATCTCATCCGCAACGGAGAAAGGAGACAAAAAATGCACAAACACCATCACCCAGGCCTGCTGGTGGTCGATATTCAGGGCAAGCTGGCCCGCCTGGTCGAGGAGAGCGACGCCCTGATTGCCAATACCGCCAGGCTGGTGCAAGGGGCCAGGGTGCTGGGGCTGCCGGTTGTCTGGCTGGAGCAGAACCCGGACAAGCTCGGTGCCACCGTGCCCGAATTGCAATCGCTGCAGGCAGGCGATCTTGTGCTGCCCAAATACAGCTTCGGCGCCCTGGGGGAGCCCACTGTGGCGACCGCGCTGGCCGAAAGCGGGGTAGAGCATTGGCTGGTATGTGGCATCGAGACCCATATCTGCGTCTACCAGAGCGTGTTGGGACTTCTGGCCAGCGGCACCCGGGTCTCGCTGGTGGTGGATGCGGTGTCGTCTCGCTCCGCTGCCAACCGGGATCTCGCCATCGGCCAGCTTGCGGCCAGGGGAGCTGCGCTGACGTCGGTGGAGATGTGCCTCTATGAGCTGATGGGGGACTGCCGCCATCCGGCATTTCGCCAGATCCTCTCTCTGGTGAAATGACCGCCATGATGGACAATATGGCGCCCTTTCTGTTCGCCCTCATCGCCTTCGGGGCGGCACTCATGGTGACGGTGACGGGGATGGCCGCCACCCGTCACTATCTGGCCTGGCTCTGGCTGGGGATCATGCTCTTCTTCGGGCTGTGGTGGACGCTGCTGGGATGCCGCCGCTCCTCGCCGAACCGGCCCCTCTCTGACCATGCCGCCCGGACGGCTCAGCTCCCCAGACGCTCCTGCAGATAGTCGTATCCTTCCCCCTCCCTTGGCACGAAGCTCAGCCTGTGGGTCAGACCGGGGGGCGCATCATCGGCATGATGGGAAACGAACAATAGCTGGGTTCCCTCGCCCACGAGGCGCGCTACCATCTCCCGCACCAGGTGACGGTTGAGGGGATCCAGTCCCTGCAGGGGTTCGTCCAGGATGAGCAGCGGCGGATGCTTGACCAGGGCACGGGCGATCAGCACCAGTCGCTGCTGACCGAAAGAGAGAGAGTGGAAAGGCTGCGCCCCCTGATCGGCCAGCCCCAGCAGGGCCAGCCACTGGTTGGCCAGCGCCAGCTGACGATCCCCCGGCCGGGTATAAAGCCCGATGGAGTCGTAGAAACCGGAGAGGATCACTGTCTGCACCGGGCAGCTGACACGATAGTCCAGATGCAGCGCCGGGCTCACGAGCCCGATGTGGCGCTTGATCTCCCAGATGCTCTCGCCGCTGCCCCGCCGCCGTCCGAACAGATGGAGCTCATTGTTGTAACCTTGCGGGTGATCTCCGGTGATGAGGGAGAGCAGGGTCGACTTGCCAGCGCCATTCGGTCCCACCAGTTGCCAGTGCTCCCCCTCGTCAATGGTCCAGTCGAGCCCATCGATGATCACCTGATCCCCGTATGTGATACGCATGGCTTTCATGACGACCCGAGGGCCGGGAGGCAGGGGCTCGGGGGTCGTCAGCGGTGGCGGCAAACGGGGGGATACCGTTTCGGCGCGTGCCAGCTGGGCAACCTCCTGGCTGCCGAGCACCTCCTCGCGCTCCCCCGCCAGCAGCAGACGACACTCGCCGAGCAGGCCGAGGTGAGTGGCAAAGGGGGGGATCTCGTCAAAACGGTTGACGATCACCACCAGGCGCAGCCCCTCTGACACCAGGTCGGCCAGCAACATCATCAAAGAAGCCCTGGCCCCCTGATCCAGACCATCGAAGGGTTCGTCCAACACCAGCAGTTCGGGTCGCCCCAGCAGGGCCCGGGCCAGCAGCAGCTTGCGCCCCTCCCCGCTCGAGAGGTAGCGATAGGGGCGCTCCCACAGGGATTCAATGCCAAAACGGGCCAGCAGCGCGCGGGCCTCATGCTCCTCACCCCCTGCCTCCAGCATCAGGGTCGATACCCGATACCCCGCCTCCTCCTCTTCCCCCAGCATGTCGGTATTGCGCCGCTGCCAGTCCAGCTCCCCCAGCTGTTGCTGCGACTCGAACGAGAGTCGCTCGGCCCGGACTCGACCCGATACCGCTCCGGCACGCACGACCAGCTCGCCGCACAGGGCCGACGCCAGCGCCGTCTTGCCGCTGCCGTTGCTGCCGACGAAGGCCCAGCAGGCCTGCGGGGTGAGACAGAGTTCGGGAATAACCAGGGTGTGGTGGCCACGCAGGGCCAGGGTGGCGGATTGCCACTGCAATGAGGTCATGGGATCGTCCTGTGATGGGTGCGGAGCACCTTGCTCTTTCCCCTTGTAACAGAAAAAGGGGGGCGCAGACAAAAACGGCGCCATTGCGGCGCCGTGTCATCAAAAAGCGGGGACGGGTTTAGCCGGCCTTGTGCTGCTCGGCCAGATAGAGCCAGGTGTCGACCACGGTATCGGGGTTGAGCGACACGGAATCGATCCCCTGCTCGACCAGCCAGGCGGCGAAGTCCGGGTGATCGGACGGCCCCTGGCCGCAGATCCCCACGTACTTGCCCGCCTTGCGGGCGGCGGCGATGGCCATGGCCAGCAGTGCCTTGACCGCCTCGTTGCGCTCGTCGAACAGGTGGGCGATGAGCCCGGAGTCCCGATCCAGCCCCAGGGTCAACTGGGTCATGTCATTGGAGCCGATGGAGAAGCCGTCGAAGTGCTCAAGGAATTTGTCCGCCAGCAGCGCATTGGAGGGCAGCTCGCACATCATGATGACTTTCAGGCCGCGCTCGCCACGGCGCAAGCCGTTCTCAGCCAGTATCTCCACCACCTGCTCCGCCTCACCCAGGGTACGCACGAAGGGGATCATCACCTCGACGTTGGTCAACCCCATGACATCCCGCACCCGTTTCATCGCCTCGCACTCGAGGGCGAAGCAGGGGCGGAAGCTGTCGGCGATGTAGCGCGACGCACCACGGAAACCGATCATGGGGTTCTCTTCATGGGGTTCGTAACCACGGCCCCCCACCAGGTTGGCGTACTCATTGGACTTGAAGTCCGACATCCGCACGATGACCCGCTCAGGCCAGAAGGCGGCCGCTAGGGTAGCGATCCCTTCCGTCAGCTTGGCTACGTAGAACTCCCTGGGGCTCTCGTAGCCCGCGATCATCCTGGTGATGGTGGCCTGGAGTTCCGGGGTCTGCTGATCGAACTCCAGCAGCGCCTTGGGGTGGACCCCGATCATGCGGTTGATGATGAACTCGAGGCGGGCCAGGCCCACACCGGCATTCGGCAACTGGGCAAAATCGAAGGCGCGGTCCGGATTGCCGACGTTCATCATGATCTTGATGGGCAGGCGCGGCATGTTGCCCACCTCGGTCACCGCCACGTCAAAGTCGAGCTCGCCGTCATAGATGAAGCCGGTATCCCCTTCCGCACAGGAGACGGTGATGAGCTGACCATCCTGGATGTGGTCGGTGGCGTTGCCGCAACCCACCACTGCCGGAATGCCAAGCTCCCGGGCGATGATGGCGGCGTGACAGGTGCGTCCACCCCGGTTGGTGACGATGGCGGAAGCGCGCTTCATGATGGGCTCCCAATCCGGATCGGTCATGTCGGTGACCAGCACATCGCCGGGCTGCACTTCATCCATCTGGCTGATGGAGGAGATGACACGGGCCGGACCCGCGCCAATCTTGTGGCCGATGGCGCGCCCCTCGATCAGCACCTTGCCGGTTTGCTTGAGGGCAAAGCGCTCGAGGGTATTGGCTTCCTGGCGGCTACGCACGGTTTCCGGACGGGCCTGAACGATGTAGAGCTTGCCATCCTGACCATCCTTGGCCCACTCGATGTCCATCGGGCGGCCGTAGTGCTGCTCGATGATGAGGGCCTGCTTTGCCAGGGCCATCACTTCCTCGTCCGTGATGCAGAAGCGGTTGCGCTCGGCATCGGTGGTGTCGACCACCTTCACCTGACGGCCATGACCGGCATCCCCGGAGTAGGTCATCTTGATGAGCTTGGAGCCCAGCGTCTTGCGCACCACGGCAGGGCGCCCGGCCTTGAGGGTCGGCTTGTGCACATAGAACTCGTCCGGGTTGACGGCCCCCTGCACCACCATCTCGCCCAAACCCTGGGCGCCGGTGATGAAGACCACGTCGTTGAAGCCGGATTCGGTGTCCAGGGTAAACATGACGCCTGAGGCAGCGAGATCCGAGCGCACCATGCGCTGCACCCCGGCGGAGAGAGCGACCCCCTTGTGGTCATAGCCCTGATGGACCCGGTAGGAGATGGCGCGATCGTTGAACAGCGAGGCAAACACATGCTTGATGGCAGTCATGACGGCATCGATACCGCGCACGTTGAGGAAGGTCTCCTGCTGACCGGCAAACGACGCATCCGGCATGTCTTCCGCAGTGGCGGAGGAGCGCACGGCAAAGGATGCCTCGAGCCCCGCGCTCAGCTTGTCATAGGCCTCGCGCACCGCCTGCTCCAGAGCGGGCTGGAAGGGCGCTTCCACCACCCAGTCGCGGATCTGCTGACCGGCCCGGTTGAGGGCGGCGATGTCATCCACATCCAGACTGTCGAGCAGGTCATGGATCTTGCCGTTGAGGCCGCTTAACTCCAGAAACTCGTTAAACGCAAAGGCCGTGGTCGCAAACCCGCCCGGCACGGACACGCCGACCCCCGAGAGGTTGCTGATCATCTCGCCAAGGGATGCATTCTTGCCGCCGACGCGTTCAACGTCCTGCATACCGAGCTGTTCGTACCAGAGTACGTACTGTTGCATTTGCATGTCTCCAGATTGGGGGGCCAGGGTGACAATTCACCTGCTGTGCCAAGTCGTGTGTTTTTGTTAGTGTCTGTTGCCAACGACCATGAAAACGTTTTCTATTTATTGTCAAAAAAATCCCCGAGCAAGAGTTGGGGATGGTCGTTTGACACAGGCATTCTACAATAGCGACACAAAAAGGTAACGACTCAGGTTTGCAAGCGAGTTCACAACTTGGGCATGGCAGATCTGTTGACAAAAACGATATGGTTTCGAGAGATACTTATTTCTCGCCGCCCCCTGGAGCGCACCACAGGAGTCCGCAGTGCACACCGTATTCTATGTATCCGACGGCACCGCCATCACCGCCGAAGTCTTCGGCCACGCCGTGTTGAGCCAGTTTCCCCTGGCCTTCGAACAGGTCACCATCCCCTTTGTCGAGACCCAGGAAAAAGCGCGCCAGGTACGGGCACGCATTGACGAGCAGTTTCGCCAGACCGGGGTGCGCCCCATCCTGTTTCACACCATCGTCGACCCCATGGTGCGTGAAGAGGTGCTCAAGGCCCAGGCCAGCAGCCACGATTTTCTCAACACCTTCGTGAGCCCTCTCGAACAGGAGCTCGGTATCAAGGCCGAACCCAGGTTGCATCGCACCCATGGCATGGAAAACCGCAAGCTGTACGACGATCGCATCGAAGCGGTCAACTTTGCGCTGGCCAACGACGATGGCATCACCACCAGGGAGTATGACGAGGCAGACATCATCCTCATCGGGGTCTCCCGTTGCGGCAAGACACCGACCAGCCTCTATCTGGCACTGCAATTTGGCATTCGCGCCGCCAACTATCCCTTTATCGAGCAGGACATGGGATCGCTGGAGCTGCCCGCCGCCCTCAAGGCCAATCGCCACAAATTGTTCGGCCTCACCATCATGCCGCAGCGGCTGCACGAGATCCGCAACCAGCGCCGCGCCAACAGCCGCTACTCCTCGCTTGATCAATGCAAACAGGAGCTGGCCAGCGTCGAGAGGCTGTTCCGCCAGGAGGCGATCCGCTTCCTCGATACCAGCTCCCACTCGGTCGAGGAGATCAGCGCCAAGATCCTGGAAGCGACCGGCCTTCGCCGCCAGCTCTGCTAACCTGCAAGGCTGCGACAGCACAACGCACCATGAGACAGAGGAGTGGCAAGATAACGAAACAGAAGAACAGGATGAAAAAATAATGCCAGCATCATCGCTGGCATCCCATCACTCGCGGGGCAATCAGGCTCAGGGCTTGTTGAGTTCCTTGTTGTTCATCAACATGCCGTGAAAATTAATGAGTCCCCTGCCCTTGCGGACTCGCTCGCTCAGCCAGCAAGCTGGCACCAGCCCCATCCCGGCAGCAAGGATGAGCACCATGGCGATGTGGTTCACCAGGTAATCCGCTCCCAACCAGCCCCAGACAACAAGGCTGCTCATCGCCATCGTCAGCAACATGGGGGATAGCCAGATCCCGAGCCAGAGCACGACCATCACCAGGCCACCCACAATACGCTCCATCATATGAGTCCCTTTTTATCAAAGGGCAACAAGAGCATGAAAACCGGACTGAGTCAATAGATAGAAATCCATCAGAACACAAAACCAGCAACCACTCTCAAACCCCCTTTCTAGGTCATGAAAAACCTGCATGTCGCACAAAATAGCAGCCAATGATGAGGAAAACAGGTGCATGAATGGTCGATTATCACTATTCTGCTCGGGTTGGTAGCCGCTACAAAAAACAGCCAGCGGCAAACCGTAACGATATAAATACGGGTTTCGTCACGTTTTCGGCACAAGATGCCGCGCCAGGCAGAGGACGTGCTGTGGCTGACGGGACGCGAGCCGAGTGATTTCAGCGACGTAAGGAAGGATGCATGGATCTTCAACAACACGGCGACGAGCTCAAGCGCGGTCTGAAAAACCGCCATATCCAGCTTATCGCACTGGGCGGTGCCATCGGTACAGGCCTGTTCCTCGGCATTGCCGACACCATCAAGATGGCGGGCCCTGCGGTGCTGCTGGGCTATGCCATCGGCGGCTTCATCGCCTTCCTCATCATGCGCCAGCTGGGCGAGATGGTGGTGGAAGAGCCGGTTGCCGGCTCATTCAGCCATTTTGCCTACAAGTACTGGGGTGACTTCGCCGGCTTCGCCTCCGGCTGGAACTACTGGGTGCTCTATGTGCTGGTGAGCATGGCCGAGCTGACGGCAGTCGGTATCTATGTCCAGTACTGGTGGCCCGAGATCCCGACCTGGATGTCGGCGGCTTTCTTCTTCGTGCTGATCAACGCCATCAACCTCTCCAACGTCAAGGCGTTCGGCGAGATGGAGTTCTGGTTCGCCATCATCAAGGTGATCGCCATTCTCGGCATGATCGGATTCGGCGGCTGGATGCTGTTCTCCGGCAGCGGCGGCCCCGAGGCCACGGTCAGCAACCTCTGGGCCCAGGGTGGCTTCTTCCCCAACGGCGTCGGCGGGCTGGTGATGGCAATGGCCTTCATCATGTTCTCCTTCGGCGGTCTGGAGCTGGTCGGCATCACGGCAGCGGAAGCGGACAATCCCGAGAAGAGCATCCCCAAGGCCACCAACCAGGTGATCTACCGCATCCTCATCTTCTACATCGGCGCCCTCACCGTACTGCTCTCCCTCTATCCCTGGGGCAAGGTAGTGGAAGGCGGCAGCCCGTTCGTGATGATCTTCCATGCGCTCGACAGCAACCTGGTAGCCAATGTACTTAACCTGGTGGTGCTGACCGCCGCGCTGTCGGTGTACAACAGCTGCGTCTACTGCAACAGCCGCATGCTGTTTGGCCTGGCCAAGCAGGGCAACGGCCCCAAGGCCCTGCTCAAGACCAACAAGAGCGGCGTGCCCCTGACCGCCATCACCATCTCGGCCGCGGCCACCCTGCTGTGTGTGCTCATCAACTACCTGATCCCGGGCAAGGCCTTTGGTCTGCTGATGTCCCTGGTGGTCTCCGCCCTGGTCATCAACTGGGCCATGATCAGCCTGGCGCACCTCAAGTTCCGCAAGGTGAAGGCCGCAGAAGGTGTCACCACCAAGTTCAAGGCACTGTGGAGCCCGTTTGGAAACTACCTCTGCCTCGCCTTCATGGCCGCCATCCTGGTGATCATGTACATGAACGACGGCACCCGCATCTCGGTCGAGCTGATCCCGGCCTGGGTCCTGGTACTCGGTATCGGCTATCTGCTCAAACAGAAGAGCCAACGCAAGCTGGCTACCAACCTGGGCTAGGCATCATCCCTCTCCAGCAAAAATGCCGGTCACTGACCGCAATGCTGTTCACTTAAGAGAATTTGAGTTCCAGTCCACGTAGTATCAGGGCTAAAAAATGAGGGAGGCATGATGCCTCCCTCTTTCTATTGCAAGCCACGCTGGATAAAGGCTGAAGGAACATCGACTGGAAACAGCCTTGCTCCCCCAACTCAAGTCGCATTTATGAATAATTAGTCAAAAATGTGCTTATCTGAACAGCATTGCGGTCACTGACCGGCATTTTTTATTCCATTCCCGTTTCACCTGACCCAATTCGCGGCTCACTTGTCCTGCCAGCCCCTGCAATGACAAACCCGAGGGGTTGCCTCGGGTTTGAGTGATGGACAAAGGGGCTGTGTTATTCCAGCAGGAAGACGGCTTCTACATTGTCAGTGATGCTGATCTGCTGCTGTTGATAGCTGTTTTCCATCATGTCGGCGGCAGGGGCTGCCGCAGCCTTCATGGCACGGGTATAGACCGGCATGGGGGAACTGTTGCGGTATTCAACGCTATACACCTTGCCAAGCTTCATGCCGAAAGCCTTGGCCAGGGATTCCGCCTTGCTCGTGGCATCAGCAACAGCACCAAGCCGGGCCTGCTCCTTGATGACCTGTGGTGACTTCAGGCCGTACTCTATCTGGGTCACGGACTCCAGACCCGCCTTGAGGGCGGTGTCCATCAGCTGGCTCAACTTGTCGAGCTGGTAGAGTTTGACCGCCAGCTGACGCTGGGCACGGTAACCCACCATTTCGGGTTGCTTGTTCTGGGGGTACTGGTACTCGGGGGAGATCACCAGATTGCCAGCCTCCACGTCGCTGCGCTTGATGCCGAGGCTCTCCAGCTGGCCAAAGAAGGCTGCTACCTTGGTATCTACCTGCTGTTTGGCCTTGATGCCCTGCTTCTCCAGTGCCGTGACGGCGACATTGAGCGTCAGCATGTCTGGTTCAGCCTTCTGCTCCGCATAGCCACTGACGACCAGATGGGGGGCCTGAGGAACCTCGATGGCAAGCAACGGAGCACTGACAACCAGCACGGACAGGGTAAGAAGGGGACGCCACATAAAAAAACCTCCATCATTTAGATGGAGGTCATTATGCATGTCGTCGATTGGGATTCATATATCGTGTGTCGGCGGGATCTGGTCCAGCACCTGATTGGTCATGTCGATATTGATGCTGATCTCCCCTCCTCCTGAATTGCCATGGCTTGTCATCACGGGAGCAGGCGCCTGGCTGCCAAACAGCGATTCATCCTCAAAGTGGAACGAATCCCACGACAGAACATGACCTTGTGATGGCAGATTCGGCTCGGACGTCGTCACGACGGCCAGCGCACCCCAGTCAAGCTCCTCGCCGTGGCTGAGCAGCCCCTGCAAGGAGGTATCGCTCAGGCTCTGCAACGAATACTCCTGCTGCCCCCACTCATGGCCGACCAGCACCATCATATGGGGCAGGGGCGCATCCTCTGCCGGCGTGAAGCTGATACGAGAAGCGGCAAAGTCCACATTCAGCAACCCCGCCACCTCACCATCTTCGCTCTCCAGCTCCAGACCGTTGAGCGTGTCACCCGTCATCGTGGCCTGATAGCCAAAGCGGCCGGTGCAGACGATATTGTCCTGCCCGTTCCAGCTATAGCGAATGCCGTCGATGTCGACCCAGTTGAATGACTGCATGGTGACCCTCTCCTGATACTGCAGCTATCTTATCTGCCCACTCCATCAAATAACAGGGGCCGGGCACACCCGGCCCCCATACCCTGCTTACGGATCGACCTTGAGGTTGCCCTGATCCAGCAGATCCTGAATGATCTGCAGATTGGATTTGCCAGCCGTCAGATCCACGTTGTCAAAGAGGATGGTATGAGTCGTGGTGCCACTTCCCGCTCCATCCAGATCAATGGTCAGTGTCGACTTGCCACTGCCCGGACCAGGAGCAAAGGTAAGATAGTGATCCAGTGTGCTCGCATCGGCATGCTCACCACTGAGCAGTTCACTCAGGTCCAGAACATCTCCATTGGCCCCCGTGGTGAAGTCTTTGATGGTATCCGTGCCTCCTGCATCACCTGCCATCCATTTGAAGGTATCCTTGCCAGCCCCACCAGTCAGGGTATCACTGCCGATACCCCCAATCAGCAGGTCATTGCCATCCCCCCCCAGCAGGATGTCGTTGCCAAGGCCACCCGTCAGAGTGTCGTTGCCGGACTCTCCGAGCAAGGTATCGTTACCACTGCCTCCATCCAGCTGGTCGTTTCCGGTTCCCCCGACCAAGGTATCCTTGCCGCCAGCTCCTAAGAGCAGATCATCACCGGCGCCACCCGACAAGATATTGTCCAGACTGTTCCCTGTTATGCTGTCCCCAAAATCGGAGCCGATGGCATGCCCTTGCGTGCTGTTGAAGGTCACATTCACAGCGCTGGCGGCGGCATCATAGTCTGCTGTGAACGGGGCTTCCGGCAACAGGCTTAGTCCGATATTGCTGTGGACTGCATCGCCGTCCCCGTCAATCAGTGTGACTGGCAGTTGCAGACTGACCGGGATCCCAGGAGTGGCAACGCTGGAACCAAAGTCCCCTATCTTGAAGTCACTGCCCGCAGCGTAGTGGAATTCTAGGCTGTTATCATATACAGGACCTTAAGAAAACACTTCATTTGAAATTCCTTCTAAGGTCCTGTTCTGTATCGATTTTCGCTGCTTG